>DAIDTZ010000202.1 GCA_027456925.1 Nitrospirota bacterium | reverse complement strand
ATATAAATATAGCAATCACAACAATAAACGGTTATGCGTCAAGATGCATTTCTCTGCAGCGGATCTTTGAGCGCTCAATTATTGATGGTTTTGTAAAAAGTCAGAAAAGCCGTCTTTGCGAGCGTAGCGAAGCAATCTCGTAGTTCGTATCTGCCTGATAAATCGAGATTGCCGCGTAGCTCCGCTCCTCGCAATGACAGCACTGGGGACTTTTTACGAGATCACCAATTATTTATTATTGCAACCGAGGGCAGTTCAAATGGGAGAAATGAGAAATTCACAACGCCATCTCATCGAGGTGGAGCGGCATTGCGCGATGGGAGTCATTACCTTCAAGAATTTCGAATGGAAGGACCACGTCGTTCAGCTTGTGGACCTGAGCAGGAACGGCATCGGAATCGAATCGCGGAAATCGGTCGAACACGGCTTCGTTTGGTTCAAGGACCGCGTAGGCGGACATAAGGGCGGCGTGTTGGTTTGGAGCGGCCGGTACGGAGAAAAATATCGGGCAGGCATCAGATTTCTTCTCCTCACCCCTGGCGACGAAAGGTTCATTCAGAAGGAGTGCGCGACGCCCCTGCCCCATCAACCGCTCCGGAATCCGGAAGTGATCATTGCAACACTCATGGAATCCCTGGAAAAGACAAACAAATCGGGCAAGATAGGATCTTTTAACATCGCCGAGGAAGATAAGAAGTGAGACTTAAGGCTTTTTCCCCCTGTATCTCTCCAGCAAGTCCCCCAGTTCCGCATCATGCTTAATCCCGTCAAGCTGCGCCCTGGTCAGATCCGTGCGTCTCAAACGCGCCCCGCGCAGGTCGGCATTCGTCATGTCCGCCGCAACAAGTGTGGAATCAAGGATGTCCGCTTCCCGGAGATCGGCGGAGGAGAGGCAAGCCGCGCTCATATCCGCGCCATAAAGCTTCGCTCCACGCAGATTGCAGCCCGCAAGATCGGCGCAGATCAGGCTCGTGGCGCGGGCATGGATTTTCACCATAAGCGCTTTCTTGCAACGAATCATGCCGGCGTCGGCCATCTGCAGGTTCGCGCCTGAGAGGTCCGCTTTTTCGAATATCGCTGACGAGAGTTTCGAGTTTGTAAAGTTCGCCTCGCTCAGATGCGCCTCTGTAAAATCAGCGGCAACAAAAGTGGAGGACGTGAGGTCCGCTTTTTCGAGTTTCGCCCTCCGGAACGATACGCCGGTGAAGTTCGAACTGCTCAAATTGCATCCACTGAGGTCGCAATCGTTGAAGCTCGCCCCGGTCAGGTTCGAACTGCTGAGGTTGGCGCCTATAAGGACAGCGCCGTCGAACTTGAAGCCGATCAGCTCCGTATTGGTCAGATTGACCCCGGAAAGGTCACGGTTGGATGCGTCCCCCGTTGATGAAGCCAGCGCCAGGACATCTCTCTTGAATAATTTTTCCATGGGGTCCTTACACAAGAATGGGTTAAGACAATTGCCTGACACGGCGACCGTACGAAACCGGCATGCGACCCGGCGCCGGTTTACTTCATCAGTGCGCTGAAATAAGGCGTGATCTTCCTGAGCATTTTGTCCGCGGCCAGGGGGACCATTTTCGCGAATGCATCGAGGTTCACGAGAGCGTTTACGTTCACGTCGTTTTTGGCCGCCCCCACCATCCGGTCCGCAAAGTCCCTGTTCACCTCGCTCACCTGGCCGTAGATCCTGATCAATCCGTTCAGGTTCCATTCCGAGCTTTTTCCCGCATGGTGCCGAAGATATTGCGCGACCAGGTGCATGGACACCATGCGGAAGATCGTCTCTTCCAGGCTGGCAAAGGGCAGATGGAACCGGACCATGGGCTTAAGCTGCGCCATGATGGGACAGCCGCTCGTGGTCATGATAATGCCGAGCAAAGAGCTCACGCCCATCTGGACCGTCGTCTTTTTTGAATAGGTCCGTTCTTCCACAATGCAGGCAACGCTCACCTGGTCGTGGGACGTAAAATTCTTGAACTTTTCGACGATGCCGGAAAAATTTGCCGCTACGGGGCAATGGGGATGGGTCCGGGCATCAAGCGGACAGATCGCGCACTGGCAATACCCAAGCAGGGTCCACTCGGGCAGGTCTCGGTCCTTCTCGGGAAGGATATCCAGCGTATCGGAATTGAGAAGGACATCGAATTTTATCGTGTCGTTGTTGTCAAATCGATAGGCATACACAATTTTAAAATAATCAGTCATGCTGCGCCGAGCCTTTCCTTAACCAATACCTGTACATGATGGAGCGGAATAAAAAAGGTCAACTCAGCATCGGGCGCTGCGCCAACACCGAACTGACCCGCAGTCAGTTCTTTACGCCTGTCCGGCAGAACCCAGAACTTCCTTGTTCTTGTGGATGATCATCTTGATCAGTTCATCTCGGGCAGGACCGAGGTACTTTCTCGGGTCGAACTCGGCCGGCTTCTCCGCCAGGGTCTTTCTGATCATGGCGGTCATTGCGAGACGGCCGTCGCTGTCGATATTGACCTTGCACACGGCGCTCCGCGCGGCTTTCCTGAGCTGGTCCGCGGGAATGCCGACCGCATCTTTAAGCGCTCCGCCGTTTTTATTGATGATCTCAACGTATTCGGGCACAACTGACGACGCGCCGTGCAATACGATCGGGAACCCGGGAATACGCTTCTCGATCTCTTCAAGGATGTCGAACCGAAGCGGCGGAGGCACAAGCACGCCACGGCTGTCACGGGTGCACTGCTCCGGCTTGAACTTCATGGCGCCGTGAGACGTGCCGATGGAGATGGCCAGGGAGTCGACGTTCGTCTTCCTGACAAAGTCTTCCACCTGTTCAGGCCTGGTATAGGTCGATTTCTCGGCGGACACAGCATCCTCGATGCCGGCCAGGACGCCGAGTTCCCCTTCCACGACCACGCCATGGGCATGAGCATATTCGACCACCTGCTTGGTCAACTTGATGTTGTCCTCGTAGGAATGGTGGGAACCGTCGATCATGACCGAAGAAAAGCCCGAGTCGACACAGGACTTGCATAGTTCGAGGGTGTCGCCGTGGTCCAGGTGCAGCGCAAACTTCACCGGCGACCCGGCGTCATTGATCATCGCTACCGCGCCCATGGCAAGGAACCGCAGCAGGGTCTGGTTCGCGTACTTCCGGGCGCCGCTCGATACCTGCAGAATGAAGGGGGACTTGGATTCCACGCATCCCATGACGATCGCCTGAAGCTGCTCCATGTTGTTGAAATTGTATGCCGGGATCGCATACTTGCCCTTCATCGCTTTCGCGAACATTTCCGTGGTTGTGACCAGACCGATGTCCTTGTACGAAACCTTCTCCATGTTGTTTTCCTCCTGAAAAAAGTGTTTGCTCCGTAAATGTATTCTTAAAGAAACAATGTTCTCATAGGGCCAGTGGCGCATTTGTGCCGGCGCAATCTCTTTAACCGGGGCATTTTAGCACGACTTGCAGACAAACTTCAAGCCCCATTCCTAAATCTTTCCTTGCCGACCGGATACCTGCCGCAAATTAGCATTGATTATTGCCGAGACAGTATGCTATATTTCCCGATGTTTGGAAGCACAGGTTTATCGCCGCGTTTCCCGGGACAGTGCATTTTGCCAACGAATACGACAAACTGAAGGTGGAGCCCATGCCCTATCGCGCCTGGTTTCAATGTATCAACGAGAAGTGCAATGAACAATATCCGCTCAACAAGATCATCTACCGCTGCAAGGCCTGCGATTCGCTGCTGGAAGTAAAGCACGACATGCAGGCCCTCGCCCACCGGAGCGCCAAGGCGTGGATGAAGCTGTTCGAGGACCGCTACAAGTCCACCCAGTGGCCCTACGGCTCGGGCATCTGGGGCAAGAAGGAGTGGGTCCTGCCGCAGATCTCCGACGACAATATCGTCTCGCTCTACGAAGGCGGAACCAACCTGTTCTGGGCCGAGCGGTTCGGCAAGATCATCGGCCTGGACAACCTCTGGCTCAAGCTCTGCGGCAACTCCCACAGCGGATCGTTCAAGGACCTCGGCATGACGGTGCTGGTGTCGCAGGTCAAGCAGATGATCAGCGAGGGCGCTCCGATCCAGGCCGTGGCCTGCGCCTCTACAGGAGATACGTCGGCCGCACTCGCGGTCTACTGCGCCGCCGCAGGCATCCAGTCCATCGTGCTTCTGCCCAAGGGCAAGATATCCATGGCCCAGCTCGTACAGCCAATCGCCAATGGCGCGCTGGTCCTTTCGCTGGACACGGACTTTGACGGCTGCATGCGCGTGGTGCGGGAGATCACCAAGGACGAGACGATCTATCTGGCCAATTCGATGAATTCGCTCAGGATCGAGGGCCAGAAGACCGTGGGCATGGAGATTGTCCAGCAGTTCGACTGGGAGGTCCCCGACGGTATCATCATCCCCGGCGGCAACCTGGGGAACGTCTCCGCGCTCGGCAGCGGGCTGCTCATGATGCGCGACCTCGGACTTATTACTAAACTGCCGAGGATCGTGGTCGCCCAGGCGGAACGCGCTAACCCGCTCTACCGGTCGTATATGAAGAACTTCGAGTCCTTCGAACCCATGGAGGCCGGCAAGACGCTGGCCAGCGCGATCCAGATCGGCGACCCGGTCAGCATCGTAAAGGCGATCCGCACGCTGAAGCAATTCAATGGCATCGTCATGGACGCCACGGAGCAGGAGCTGGCCGATGCCGCCGCGCTGGGCGACCGGACCGGCATGTTCAACTGCCCGCACACCGGCGTCGCCCTGGCCGCGATGATAAAACTGATCAATGCGGGCAAGATCGACAGGTCCGAGCACGTCGTGGTCATCTCCACGGCGAACGGCCTCAAGTTCACCGACTTCAAGGTCAACTATCACGAAGAGACGCTGGGGTTCCCGTCCACGTACGCGAACAAGCCCATCGAAGTGCCTGCAAATGTGGGCGCCGTCAAGAAAGCGCTCACAAACGCATTGAAAAAGAAGAACGAACAGAAGGAAGCGCTCGAGAACGCATTGAAAAACAGGAGAGCAAAGAATGTCTAAAAAACCGACGAACCCCAAAAACTGGAACCCGGCCACCCTCGGCATCCACGGCCTGGACCGCGTGCACCATGCGAACTTCGCGGTGTCCACTCCGATCGCGCACACCTCGAACTTCTACTTCGACAATACCCAGGAAGTCTACGACTTCATGAAGGCCAAGAGCGAAGGAAGGACGATCCGCGAGCACGAGTACGGCCGCTACGGCAACCCCACGCAGGCCGAGTGCGAACGCAAACTCGCGGCAATCGAGGGCGCCGAACGGGCTGTGCTCTTCTCCAGCGGCATGTCCTCGGTGATCCTGACGATTATGACCTTCATGCGCCGCGACGGCCATATCATTTTTACGAGCGACTGCTACCGCCAGACGCGGGACTTCGCTGCAAACCTTTTGGCCGAGTTCGGCATCCAGGTCTCGATGGTGGACCCGACCGCGGAAGCCATTGAAAAGGCCATCAAGCCGAACACGAACATCATCTTCACGGAATCGCCGACTAATCCCTACCTCCGCTGCCTGGACCTGCCCGCGGTCGTGAAGGTGGCGAAGCAGCACAAGGTCATGACCATTATTGATGCCACGCTTGCCACGCCCTACAATGTCAAGCCCCTGGAAATGGGCGTGGACGTGGTCACCCACTCGGCCACAAAGTACCTGGGCGGCCACAACGACCTTCTTGCCGGCGTTACGCTCGGATCGGACCAGCTCATGAACGACGTGTACCGCATGCAGCGCATGATCGGCGCCACGCCCGGTCCCCTTACCTGCTTCCTGCTGGAGCGCGGCCTCAAGACCTTCGGCCTCAGGATGAAGCACCACAACGAGGCAGGCCTGGCCGTGGCGCGCATGCTCGAAGCGCACCCCAAGATCGAGAAAGTCTGGTACCCGGGTCTGGATTCGCACCCCGACCGAAAGATCGCGAAGGAGCAGATGAAGGGCTTCGGCAGCGTGGTCACCTTCCTGCTCAGGGGCGATGATGCCAAGACCCGGAAGTTCATCGATTCCCTCGAACTGTTCCTGATCACGCCGAGCTTAGGCGGAAGCGAAAGTCTCGTGACGCAGATGTGGATGATGTCGTTCTTCGATTATCCCGCGGACTACCGGAAAAAGATCGGGATGTCGGACAACCTGGTCAGGCTTGCCCTGGGTCTTGAGGATGTTGACGATTTGATCGCCGACTTGAAGCAGGCGTTGGAAAAGATCTGATGAACGACTGAGGACTGAGCCGCCCCTAAGATTTTTCTCAACACTCATTCCTCGGTCCTGTTGTTATGCAGTCATCGGTCCTGCGTTCATCCCTGCGTCGATATGTCCTTCATAATCTGCCCTTTGATGAAATTCCTGAGCAGTTCCCGGTCCGTATCGCTGATCTCGACGAACTTGAGGCCCATCCCCGGCTCGTTGAACAAGCCCGGGTTCATGGTTACGCTGCGCAAAACCATCGCTTTGAGCTTGACAGGGATGGAGTGAATGATGAGATTAACCGGGACTATCTGATTGACCGGTCTCGGGTTCATCGTGCACACGAAGCACCCGTTTTCAGACAGTTCGGAGACAAACTCGACGCTGTTGGCCGAATCTGCGGAGGTATGGCCGCCCACCCGGATCGGCAGCAGGGTTCTAAACCGGATAAACTGCCGCGGCGTTTCCTTCGTTGCCTGTTGGATCGCGCTAAAAAGCGCATCCAGTTCAGCCGGCTTTCTGAGAAAAGCCGCGCACCCGGAAGCGCGGCAGTGTTCTTCCTTCTTCTTATCGCTGACGGCAGTGTGGACGACGACGGGGATGGACTTGGTCAACGGATTGTGCCTCAGGTGGATGAGCAATTCCAGGCCGGACATCTGCTGGAGCGAGAGCTCGGTAATGATCAGCTCGGGAGCAGCGGCCTCGATGAGTTTAAGAGCATCCTCGCCGGAGTTGGCGATGTACACGTCATAATCCAGGCGCCGGAGGATCATGCCCGTCGCAAACAGGTCGCGAACGTAGCTGTCTACGAGCAGAGCATAGGTTTTTTTTTGGTCCGGTATCTGGCTGTTGTTAACAGAAGAAATCATTGCGTGCGGTCCCCTTTTCCTTTCATGTTCCCTTCTTACTTGCCCGGATCACGGGTACCTTCATATCTCTCCCCGGACATGCCACCATGCCATGCTGACCCATTCGGCAATCCCCACGGTCGAGCGGTCAAGATCGCCGGCTTTCGGGATGAAAGAATTAAAGGAAAATTTCCGCGTCTGCACTTGGAAATAAGTCGGCGCGGCAATGACCGTAAACCCTCGTCGGATGAACATCGCCACGGCGCGCCGCATATAATAAGCGGAAGTCGCGAGAACAATGCGGTTTCCCTTCACGAGCTTCCGCACGGCATAGGAGTTCTCGAGAGTATTCCGGGAGGTATTTTCAACAATCAGCTGGTTCTTCGGCATTCCCATGGCATAGGCGGCCCGTTCCATGGCATCGGCATCATTCACTTCCGTGGCAAAAGGCTCTCCGTTGCCGCCGCACAGGACAAGCGGGACCTTGAGCCCTTTGGCGAGCCCCACTCCTGTAACGAGCCGGGACAGCGTTTCCGCATTCGGTTCAGGTGGTGCTCCTATCCAATCGAGATCAATTGAACCGCCGCCGGGCACCACAACAGCATCGACAGCATCGGCAGCGATGTTGTCGATCTTAACAGGCGCATAGCGCTCTTCTAAAGGTTTCAGGATCAGGTCCGCCGTGCCGGGAAGGCTGAGGACATAGATAATCAGAATGCCGAACAGAATCAGTCCCTGCCCCAGGCGTTTTCGCCGATTGATCCAGGCCAGGCCAACGCACAGAAGAACCACCGTAACCGATGTCGGCAGGATCAGGAACCATATCATTTTTTGCAGAATGAATAGCATCGTTGATAAACACGTTCCCGGTCTTCCGTTTCAAAACCGCTGCACACCGGTCTATCCCTTCTCAGAACAAGGCACGCACACGATCTTGCCGTTCTTCACGCGGCCGCGCGATTCCATGAATTTCTCGCCGCAGATCGCACAGCGGACGGAACCGCGTATCCTCGCTTCCCGGGGAGGCTCCGAAGCGATGGGGGTTATGGTCATCAGCTCCTTTTCATCGGCGCGAAGGATTGCAGCGGCCTTCTCCATTTTATAGGCCTGCATCTCAGCGGAGACGTCTTCCCCTGTTTCCTGACGTTTCTTGAGCGCGGGAAAACGCTCATCGCCCTCGAACCCCCGGTAGTCCTCGGAAATACGGATGCCCTGCCCCGTGCGGCGGTTGAAGAACGTATACACGTGCTTGCCGTAGTCCCGGAAAATAAGGTTCCCCTTGCCGAAGGTGCAGCCTGTTATGAACTGAATGGCGTCAACAGCGCACGAATCGTTTTCAACGATGCACACGAGCTCTTCATCCTGCGGCCGGGCTGCGTTCAGTTCCCGGAGCGCCGCCTTTGCCACGCGAAAGCCGAGCGAAAGCCCGGGGCACAGATGGCCGTGGAACTGGATGGCGTCTCTGAGATCGTCACTTTGTAAGTCAGTCATAGATAACCTCACGCAACATTTTACCGCAAAGGACCGAGAGCATACAGAAAAAAGAGTAATGGTTTTTTACTTTATTATGTAACTACTCAGATCAGGCTTGTCTCGCGCAAAGCCGCAAAGAAAAGCCTGAGCCGTACTGATTTTTCAAAAATGAGGAAGCCATTGACGACCCGCTCGATTCCATCTTTGACAAGGTTAGCATGAAAATGAACAGCAATCCACAATGATCTTCGATATCTGATTTTTGTGCAAATTATCGGCCTTTCTTTGCGTCTTTGCGCCTTTGCGCGAAAATCAAGCTTTAATTAGTTCTTGGTACCTGCCGCACTACCAGAGAAACCATTATCTTTTTAACACTAATTTCGCCGCGAGGATCGCCTTTGCTCTCTTCAAGTGGCTTTTCACGGACTCGTTGTCATCAATGGCCATGTGGATCTCTTTCGCAATCTCTTCCTCTCCTGCCGCGCTTGCCTTCTCAGCCCATTCCCGGTAATTTTCCATGTGGCTGTCGCCATGCTCGATCCAGTGTTCGAGCAGGAGCTGTAATTTCCTCAAATCTTCAGTTCCCTGCCCATGCTCATCGTCATGGGAATGGCTGTGGTGCTTGTGATTGTCGTGCATTGCGCCTCCATTTGCATGAACATGCCCGTAGTGGCCATGGCGGTGCACATGGGCCGTATCGCCGTGATAATGGGCGTGTTCATGGATCAAATTCACTTTGAGCAGCAGTTCATCATTTGTAATGACGTCTTGAAACGCGCCGTCAGCCGCAAGGGTATGATCTTCCGCGATAACGACTGCCCGTTCCGCGATATCACCGGCGATCGACAGGTCATGGGTCGCCGAAATGATCGTCGTGCCCTTCTGGTGAAGCTCATGCAGGAGTTCGATAAGCCAGACCTGGGTCCGGGGATCGAGCCCGTTCGTGGGTTCGTCGAGCAGGAGCACCTCGGGGTCCGCGGCAAGACTCGACGCGATGGCCACCTTTTTCTTCTGGCCGTCCGACAGGGTATGGGGAGCGCGGTCGCGAAGGTCGGCGATCCGGAGCGATTCGAGTTGCCGGTCCACTACATCCCGGATCTCGGCGCGTGAAAGACCGAGTTGGAGCGGGCCAAAGGCGATCTCGTCCCACACGGTGGACGAAAAGAGCTGCACGTCGGGGTTGGAAAAAACGAAAGCAACCTTTTTTCTGAATTCCCGGGAGAAGTCGTTGTCACGCAAGACCTCTTCGGACAAGGTTTTTTCAAAGGCGCTGATGGCCCCTGTTTTTGCGAAAACGAGCCCGTCAAGCAGCGAAAGCAGCGTGGACTTGCCGGTCCCGTTCGCGCCGAGAATCACCGTCCGTTCTCCGGCGGAAAAATCGAGCGTCAGGTTGTTCAGGACCGGCGGCCCGTACGCGTAGGAATACACGACATTCTGGAGGCGAAACACGGTTGTCACCGCACCATCCCCCTTTCGGACACGAGGAGAATCCCGCCGGCGATCAGCACGGTCGCCAGCCAGAGGTAATCTGCAAAACGGCTGTCGAACCGGTTGATGGACCTGAACTCCCCGTGAAAACCGCGGGAGAGCATGGCCTTGTACACGTCCTCGCTCATTTCAACGGACTTCCTGAACGTAACACCGATGCGTGACGCGATCCAGTTCCGTTCGATCGACGCGGAAAAAGGCCGTATAGTCCTGCTCTTCCGCGCCCGGGACATGTCCTGGATGAGCCGCAGGAACACAAAGAGGTACCGCTCGGTCATGCTCAGGGTCATGACGAGGATCCGGGGAACGAAAAGCCCGCGCAGTCCCGCGAAAATGTCGGACCACCGGCGCGTCATGGTGAACAGAACGGCAAAGGAGACCGATGCGGCGACGCGCGACACGAACACCACCCCTGCCCGGAGTCCCTGTTGCGTAACGGCGATTTCCGCGGGAATGCGGTAGGGCCCCCAGGTAACGGGATGGGAGAACTTCACCAGCACCCACAGATTGTCTCCCGGAGTCACGACATTCAGGATGGCCGGCAGAATGATAGCCGCCGTGAAGATCGGGACGAACAACCATACCCGCATCAGAAAGAACCGGAGCGGTATTCGGGAAAAGACGGCAAGGAGAACGCTCGCCCCGTAGACCAGCCATAAGGACCGAGGAGTATGCAGAAAACTGATGAGCACCAGGATGAACAGGAAGGTTGCAAGTTGGAACCTGATGTCGAGGGCTTGCAAAAACCCGCGCCGGTCCGCATATGTCTCCGAAAACAGGGATTGCTCAGTAATGCGCGCAATTGCCAGGAGTGTTTTATCAAGGAATGTCGTGCTTGCCACGTTCGGTCACCGGCGCGCCTGTTGATTATGTTTTGAAGAACCGTCTTTTCGTACGAGCAGCCTGGTAAGGAGGTACATCAGCCCCGCAGTTGCCGAGATGCCGATGATGGCAGCCACAATATATCCAAGGCTGCTGTGCACGGGCCCCGCTGCCTGTCCGGGAACCGCATAATTCGTCATCGGCGCCTTCCAGGTATCAGCCATACGCTTCATGCCTTCGGGAGCAAAACCAGAAATCTTTGTTATCTGTTCCAGCGTCCACTCACCCCAGGCGCCCCCGGCGCCCAGATAGTTCGGGATGATGATCCCGAGGGGAGAAAGGAGGGCCAGGATCCCGACGCCGATCCAGAGCTTTCGTACAGTCAAATTTTTTTTTCTGTCCCTGTTCTCATTCCGCATTATTTTATTTTCCGACTTCGATTCGTAATTCCTCATTGCGAATTTCGAATTCTCATTCCGCGCTTCATCACCCAAGCATGTCGGGATCATTTTTTTGAATATACCGTATAACGAGCGCCGTGATTGCGGCTTCAACGATCCCGAACAGCAGCAGATGCTCAAGCGCCAGCGCCGGGACCGCAACAGAGAGCGGGTAAGGAGCGTACAACGGCTGCCCGGAGGCTGACCGTTCGAGCATTGGCTGGAGGCCGAGTTCAATGCCCGTGAGAAGCGCGGAGACATTCAAACTTACGTAAGCGGCGATCGCTCCGGCCGCAACCCGCCTGCGGCTCGCAACCCCCGACCGCGCGGCGATGAGTCGATACACACCGTAACCTACCAAAGCTCCGACGACGGCCATGTTGAAGCAGTTCGCGCCGATCGCGGTAATGCCGCCGTCGCCGAAGAGCAGCGCCTGGATGATGATCGCTGCAGAAACGGCGATCACCGCCGCCCAGGGGCCGAGCAGGATTGCGATAAGCGTAGCTCCGGTCGCATGGCCGGTCGTTCCCCCGATGATCGGAATGTTGAACATCATGATCACGAACGCAAATGCCGCGCCTATGGCGAGATAGGGCGCCTGTTTCGCCTTGAGAGTCCTGTTCAGTTTCCAGGAAGCAACGGCCCAGAACGGGATGGTGACGGCGTACATCGCAGCGTAGGTGGCGGGGCCAAGATAGCCGTCGGGGATATGCATGGAGCCTCTCCGGGAAATCGTTCTTATTTGCTGCTGCGGTTTAGAACCGCCACGCCGTTCCCGCCAGCGTGGTGTAATCTTCGGCATCTTTGTTCAGCCCCGCGCGCAAAGCGAGGTCCGCATACCAGGACCTGGAAAGATCGTACTTGAATCCTGCCATGAACGTGACCGGATTGCTATACAACTTCGGTTCTCCCAAGCTGTCCGACGATTTCCGGATTTCTCCGGCCAACTCCGTCAAAAGGCGGAATGACTCCGTAAGTTTGTGTTCCAAGGCAAGGCCGTACCGGAAAGCATAATTAGCGGAAAAATGTCCGCCCAGGACTTCGTAGCCCGCACTTACGTGGAGGATGTTGCCGTGGCATTCCTGCTGGTCCATGACCTGAAGACCCGTAAGCACTTTATGGGTCCCGAGTCCCTTCTCCACGTCGCCCGTGGGCAGGCTGGAATAGAGTTGGAACCCCGCGGACTGCTTCACTTCGTTTTCATAAGTCCGGTATTTAAGCTTCAGGAGAACATCTCCAACCCCATTTTCATATTTTCCCGTGACCGGGCTCGGATCCAGGAGCAGATACGGCACTTCAAGAGATACGTCCGTATTGTCGCTGGTTCCCGCGGTCATAACTCCGCTCAAATCCGTTGTCTTCATGCCGGCGGTTCTCAATCTCGAATAGTCGCCGTTCAGTTCGAACAAAAAGTTTCCAGCCCCCTGGGTATCAGTATTTTCAACCTGAAAAGGGTGGACGGCCCACACCGAAGTCGGCGCCAGTAAAAGAATGCCGAAAACACATGCTGCAATACCATTACGCATACACGATCTCCTGTCCTTTATCCGCTTTTTAAAGTCGATGACCTTCTTATCCCGGACTATGCCAGTTCTTTTCCTGTCGTCGTCATGGTAAGTTTGCCGTGTTTTACGCCCCGGGCTCCGATCAGCCGGTCGGCGATTTTCTTGATCTCCCGGCTCTTTCCTTTTACCACCAGCGCCTCAAGGCAGTTGTGAGCGTCCAGATGCACGTGAAGCGTGGACACGATGTGGTGGAACGAGCGGTGCTGCATGTCCGTAAGTACGCGCTCCAACTCTCTGGTATGGTGGTTATAGACGATCGTGATCGTACCAACGGTCTCCCGGTCGTCGAACGCCCACTCCTGCTCAACGAGGCTGTCGCGGATCATGTCTCGGATGGCCTCGGAACGGCTAGTATACCCTTTCCGTCCGATGAGCGCATCAAATTTTTTTATGAGTTGGCTGTCGATGGAAACGCCGAAGCGGGTGATGCCGGCCATTTCTCCTCCGTGCTACATTTAAAAAAAAAGTAACACAGTCGCGCCTCCCCTGTCAAGGGCAATTTCCGTATAATAACAATAATCTTGACAAAATCCCGGCTGTTTGATAGGGTAGCCACGATACATGCATTTGGCAAAGCATCTGCGCGAACATCTGATTTCACTTTACGACAGGCAAGGAGGATGTACATGAAAAAAATCGTATTGGCATTACTGATCGTAGTTCTTTTCGCAGTTCCGGCAATGGCAAAGACGACCATCGTTTTCCCAACTACCGGTTATTCACAAGACATGTTTAAAAGCCTCAGCACCGAGCTCGGGCTGGCCATCAGCTACGTTCCTCTCGCGCCTGCCGAGCCTCTCGGGGGACTGCTCCCGGGCCTTGATGCCGGCGTTGAGGTGACCGCGGTAAAGATCAAGAAAGACGACCCCTTCTGGAAACTGGCTGCCCAAGGGTCCGCGCTTCCGGACTATCTCCCTCTTCCCAAACTGCATATCCAGGTGGGGCTCCCGGTGGTTCCCATCGATTTGGGCTTCATATACTCCGAGGTGCCGAACACCGATATCAAACTCATGGGCGGCGAAATCAAATATGCCATCCTGAAGGGCGGCGTCGTCATGCCGGCCGTCGCAATCCGCGGCACCTACACCAAATTATCAGGCATCAATGAACTCGATATGGAAACCAAGTCGCTTGATCTTTCGATCAGCAAGGGTTTCCTGATTTTTACCCCCTACGCCGGTGTCGGAGAAGTTTGGATCACCAGCACGCCGAAGGGCCTTGCGGCGGCCGCGCTGCCTGCAGGCGCCGGCCTTAAAAAAGAAGACATCTCCCAAACCAAGAGTTTTGTCGGCGCCAAAATCACCTTCTTTCCGCTCATGAACCTCGTTGCTGAAGCCGATTTCGCAAAGGTCAATGCCTATTCTCTCAGGCTGAACATACATTTCTAGAAAACGACGTCTCCGCAGCCAGCTAAAGCCCCTGATCATCGATCAGGGGCTTTTTTGTCGCGAAAATTCCGCTTCCTCTTGCCCCTTTCCCTCCGATTATGTTATATTCCTTTTGTGGAAACCAAAAGAGACGCATTGATTCTGAAAGTGGCCGGCGACAGCATTGAGGGCGTCATCGATGAAGTCGCGTCCGAACTGCCGATCAGGCTTGTCTTGAACAATGAGCCGCTCGTAACGCTCCTGTGTACACCGGTGGAACTCGAAGAGCTCACCGTCGGTTTTCTTCTGTCCGAGGGTGTTTTGCACAACCGGTCTTCGATCGAGAACCTGGAGTTTGACGAAAAGGAAGCAGCCGTACGCATCGAGCTATCCGATCTTCCGCCAGATTTTTCCAAACTGTTCGAGAAACGCACCATCTCCTCGGGCTGCGGCAAGGGCGTAACCTTCACGAGCTACCGCATGCCGGCTGACCGCAGAATTGAGGCGCGAGGACAGCTCATGCGCCTCGGCGACATCAGGCGCCAGCTTGCCGAGTTCCGAACCATTTCGAAGCTCTATCTTGAGACCGGAGGCGTACACAGCGCCGCGCTCTCCGACGGGAAAGAGATCCTGTTTTTTTCCGAAGACATCGGCAGGCACAATGCCGTGGACAAACTCATCGGCAAGGCGTTTCTGAAGTCCGTTCCGCTGGAGAACAAGATTCTGTTCACCAGCGGACGAGTGACGTCCGAGATCATGACCAAGGCAGGCAGAAACCGCTTCCCGATCGTCATCAGCCGCGCTGCGCCGTCCTGCATGGCCGTCAGCTATGCAGAGGACATGGGGATCACGCTGGTCGGTTTTGCACGGGGAGACCGGATGAACATATACTCCTGGCCGAAGCGAATCGAGATGAAATAGGCATGCAACCGTGGTCATGGCCTCGAATCGCAGCAACCGCCGTTCTTCCGGCTTCGGGGAATTTCCCTTTCATACTCATCAAGTTGAAAAGTCGCAGTATTTCTGTTATTGTTTATATGGGTATTCCGGGAGCGGAATACCCGTTCAGTTTAGAGGAGGTATATGAACAATCTGCATGAATTTACAGCCGAACCCATGATCGCCTATTTTTCCATGGAGATCGGCGTAAAGAACGATATTCCCACCTACAGCGGCGGTCTCGGCATCCTGGCAGGCGACACCATCAAATCGGCCGCTGACCTGGAACTTCCCGTCGTGGCCGTAACGCTGATCACTCACAAAGGATATTTTAACCAGGAAATAGACTCGAACGGCTGGCAGAAGGAAAAAGCGGTCGTCTGGGACCCTGCCAAATACATGACCTTGTTATCCGAAAAGGTCAAAGTACAGATCGAGGAACGGGACGTCTACATCCAGGCCTGGATGTACCTGGTGATAAGCCCCACCGGCGGCAAGGTGCCTATTATTTTCCTGGACACGGATCTGCCGGAAAATGCGCCGCAGGACAGGGGCCTCACGGACTATCTCTACGGCGGCGACAGCGACTACCGGATCAAACAGGAAGCCGTGCTCGGCATGGGCGGCGTACGCATGCTCCAGGCCCTTGAATTCCATATCAAGAAATACCATATGAACGAAGGTCACGCGAGCTTCCTGTCGCTTGAACTCCTTCTTCGGTTCAAGCGGGACATCGAGAGCGTCTGGGACGAGCGGTCGGTCTGGGACATCGCCCGCGTGCGGGACCTCTGCGTCTTCACCACCCATACGCCGGTGGAAGCGGGGCATGACAAGTTTTCCTACCCCCTGGTCAAGAAGGTGCTGGGCGAGATCATCCCCTTCGACGTGCTGAGGGACCTGGCGGGCAAGGACAGTCTCAATATGCCGCTGCTGGCGCTCAGCTTGAGTAAATACGTGAACGGCGTGGCCAAAAAACACGGGGAGGTGTCACAGCACATGTTCCCCGGCTACCACATCCACGCGATCACGAACGGCGTGCATTCGTTTACCTGGACCTGCGAAGACATGGCGAAACTTTACGACAAGTACATCCCGGGCTGGGCAAACGAACCCGAGCTCTTCGTCCGGACGGGGGTCATCCCGGAACTGGAGCTCTGGGAAGGACACCGCGAAGCAAAAAGAAAGCTCCTGACCTATGTCGGCGAAGCAACGGGCGTCGTGATGGACCTCAACACCCTCACCCTGGGATTTGCACGGCGGGCAACGGCTTACAAGCGGCCGCACCTGTTGTTTTCCGATATCGACCGTCTGCTCAAGATCGCCGAAAATAGCAAAGTGCAGATCATCTATGCGGGCAAGGCGCACCCCCATGATGACGACGGCAAGAGGTTGATACAGGGGATCTACGGGTACCGCGACAAGCTTCAGGGAAAGATCTCGATTGCGTTTCTTCCGGGCTATGACATGGACATCGCGCTCAAACTCGTCTCCGGCGTGGACGTGTGGCTCAACACCCCGCTGCGGCCGCTTGAAGCCTCGGGCACCAGCGGCATGAAGGCGGCCCATAACGGCGTCGTGAACTTCAGCGTGCTGGACGGGTGGTGGATCGAAGGGCACATAGAGGGATTCACGGGTTGGTCGATCGGCGCTCTGCCGACGGAGAAGTCGTTGCCCGGTTCGTCCGACGCCGAGGATGCAGCGGACCTTTATGACAAGCTCGAGAACCTGATTATCCCCAAATATTACAACCCGGACAAGAGCAAATGGAGCCGCATGATGAAGAATTCTATCAGCAAAAATGCCTACTATTTCAACAGCCACCGCATGATGCGGCGATATGTGACGGAAGCGTATATCAGGTGACGTCCGAGTGGAGGTTCCGGATGCGCCACGCCTGCGCAGCAGCGGTTTTGATGGCATTGTTCGACGCCTTTGCGATAATCAGCGTCCTGATCGCCTCGTTCATATCAATAAGTTCGTACAGCCCGATCCTTCCCAGGTAACCGGTGTTCTTGCAGGCCGGACATCCTTCGCCCCGGTAGAACGTCCCGCCGTTGCCCGCCATACCGAGGCTTTTAAGCAGCTCCTGCGTGGCTGGATAGGGTTTCTTGCAGCGGTCGCAGATTTTCCGCGTCAGCCCCTGAGCAAGGATCCCGATCACGAAAGATGCGATTAAAAAAGGCTCGATACCCATATCGATGAGCCGCGTGGCTGCGCTTTCCGCATCATTCGTATGCAGCGTCGCAAAGCCCGTCGCCTTGCGGATATCGTCGACACCGAAGATGTTCAGCGGATCCGCCATGGCCACAACTAAAGCATCCTTGTCCTTATACAGCGGGAGAGCGATGAGACGCCTCGCCATGTCTCCCGGAAGTATCTGTACGCCGTTGGCATCTATCAGCTGTTTTTCGATCTCGATAAAAGGAATATGCAGCCTCCAGCCTGAATACCTGAGTAAAGCTATACACTTTGCGCTAACAGTTTACTGAAATTTCCCGAAATTTCGGGTATACTTGTATCTGTTCAGCGTAACGAAGAACGGCTCTCTTCAGGGAAGACGCGGCGCGTCATAACGCATTCCGGCAGTTGCTGTCCACAATTCTGTTGCAGCGAACATCGTTCGGGTTGTTTCCAGGGACTGTTATAGAAAACATCGAGGAGGTCCGGAATAGATGGCTGATAAGGGGAAAAGCACTCTGCTTATCGTTGACGACGACCCGTACGTTCTGGAATCTATCTCAACGCTGCTGAGGGAATACGGGTTCACCGTCTATACCTGCCAAAACGCATCGGACGCAATGAAAACGATTGCGAAAGTCAACTTTGACGTGGTCCTGACCGACATCAAGATGCCGCAAATTACGGGCATTGAGCTCCTGCAAAACATCCATGCCTACAATCAGCAAATTCCCGTCATTTTGATGACGGCCTTTGCCGAGCTCGATGTGGCAGTCGACGCCGTCAAACGGGGCGCTTTTGATTTTATCACGAAACCCTACAACCCCGACTATCTCATCCATTCTATAGAAAAAGCGGTCAAATACACCCGCTTTGTCCAGATGGAAAAAAATTACAAGTCCATGCTGGAGGACACCGTCCGGATACGCACACAGGAGCTTGCCGACGCTCTGACCATGGTCAAGAACATGAGCACCGAGATCATACAGCGTTTAACATCAGTCGCCGAATACCGCGACACGGATACCGGCGCTCATATCGCCAGGATCGGCCTTTATTCGAAAAAGATCGCCGAAGCATTGGACCTGTCCTCCGATTTTGCGGAGACCCTTGCCTTCGCGAGTCCCATGCACGATCAGGGCAAGATCGGGATCCCCGACAACATTCTTCTCAAACCGGGCGCCCTTACTCAGGAAGAATTCGCGGTTATGAAAACGCATACGTCCATAGGCGAGAAGATGCTTACCGGCTCCACCTATCCGGGGATCCAGGTTGCCGCGTCCATCGCTTTGTGCCACCATGAACGATGGGACGGGAATGGGTATCCCCGGGGCCTCAAGGGCGAAGACATCCCGATCGGGGGAAGAATCGTCATGCTGGTCGACCAGTACGACGCCCTTCGAAGCAAGAGACCCTATAAATCCGCCTTTGACCACGAGAAAACGTTCAAGATCATTACCGAAGGAGATGGAAGGACCATGCCGGAGCACTTTGATCCGACCGTGTTGCAGGCCTTTGTACGCGTAGCGCCATTGTTCGATGAGATTTACAGAACCTGTCAAGATTAGCGAACACTGTTTCCCCGGGTATAATCTCCTCCCGGATCAATCGTCTCAGCCTGAACTCTTCCGGTCATTCGATTCTTCTCCAGCATCTTGATTTCTCCTCTGTTTTATATTATAGTCTTGCATGCACAAAAAAATAAAGACTCCAGGCGAAATGCTTCCCCTTCTGGCCATCTTGCGCGCAGCCGGCAAAAAAATCGTTTTTACGAACGGATGCTTCGACATTATCCATACCGGACATACCCGCTATCTCGCGAAAGCCAAATCTCTCGGCGATATACTGATTGTTGCCGTCAACAGCGATGCCTCGGTCCGTATGATTAAAGGCGATAAAAGGCCCATTAACTCCGAGGCCGACCGCCTAGAGACACTGGCGGCCCTGGAAGTTGTGGACTTTGTCGCGATCTTCAACGAACCGGATCCCTACCGGGTCATATCGGAAATTAAACCCGATGTTCTGGTCAAAGGCGGTGACTGGCCGATCGAAAAGATCATCGGGCGGGACGTGGTGGAAGCGCGGGGCGGACGGGTCGTGAACGTGCCCTACCTCGATGGCGCATCCACGACGGGAATTATTGAGAAGATCGTAAAAATTTATTGCTGAACGTAGAGATGTTGCAGGTGTTATTTTGCCGGCTTCTTTTTTCCCTTTTCCCTGCTTTTCTCTTCTTCTATCGAATGCAGCGCATCGTCATCGAATCCGAAATAGTGCCCGATTTCGTGCACAACCGTATCAAGCACGATCTCTTCTGTTTCCCCGGGAGAGACTGCGGCGCGTTCGATTGACTTCTGGTAAATGACGATGCGGTCCGGAAGCGCGTTCCCGAAATTCCATTCTCGCTCCGTAAGCGGCACGCCCTGGTAGAGACCAAAGAGCGTTCCCGACGTTATCCCCATGTCGTCCAGGAGGCTCTGAGGCGGAACGTCTTCGATTTCGATGACAATGTTCTGCAGCTTCTTTCTGAATTTTCCGGGAAGACGTTGAAGGGCTCGTGCTACGATTTTTTCAAAGGAAGGACGGTCCATTGTTCGATTGCGGAATGCACCCTGCACTCGCGCCGTGCACACTCGTATTCGCAGCGAGCACTCATGGCACCGGGTGCAGGCTCGTAAACGCGGGTGTAAATAAAATTCGGAATGCCAAATTAAACACAAAACAACAGGCAGTCAGGAGGGAGCTGCCTCCTGACTCTATTTCCTTATACTATAGAACACTTCCCTGCCGCGGTAAACTGCGGCGTCACCCAACTCTTCTTCGATCCGGATCAGCTGGTTGTACTTTGCGATGCGATCAGTGCGGGAAAGCGATCCGGTCTTGATCTGGCCGGCGTTGGTCGCAACAGCGAGGTCCGCAATCGTGGCATCTTCGCTTTCACCGGAGCGGTGCGAAACTACGGCCGTGTACTGCGCCCGCTTCTCCATCTCGATGGCATCAAGCGTTTCCGTAAGCGTCCCGATCTGGTTCAATTTGATGAGGATCGAGTTGCCGATGCCCTCGGCGATGCCCTTCTTGAAGATCGACGTATTGGTCACGAAGATATCGTCGCCTACAAGCTGGATTTTTTTGCCGAGCGCGTTGGTCAGGAGCTTCCAGCCCTTCCAGTCCCTTTCGGACATGCCGTCCTCGATGGTAATGATCGGATATCGCTTGATCAACTCTTCATAAAAAGCGACCATCTCTTCGGAAGACTTCTTTTTTCCCTCTCCTTTGAGATCGTAGACGCCGTTCTCGTAGAATTCGCTGGCAGCGGCGTCCAGGCCGAGGAAAACGTCCTGGCCCGGCTTATAACCCGCTTTTTCGATTGCTTCAAGAATAACCTGAATTGCTTCTTCGTTCGATTTCAGGTTCGGAGCGAAGCCGCCCTCATCACCGACAGAAGTATTGTGCCCTTTCTTTTTCAGCACGGATTTGAGGTTGTGAAAAACCTCCGTCCCGATCCTGATGGCTTCGGAACAGGAAGACGCCCCCGCGGGAATGATCATGAATTCCTGGATGTCCACGTTGTTGTCGGCATGAGCACCGCCGTTCAACACGTTCATCATGGGCACGGGAAGCTCCTTGGCGTTCGGTCCGCCCAGGTAGTGGTAGAGCGGCAGCCCCGCATCCTCGGCAGCTGCCTTGGCCACGGCGAGAGAAACGGCGAGAATCGCGTTCGCGCCGAGTTTCCCCTTGTTCTCGGTGCCGTCAAGTTCGATCATGGCGCGGTCGATCGTGGCCTGTTCCGTTGCGTCCATCCCCGTTATCGTGGGAGCGATGAGCTCAATGACGTTCGTCACTGCTTTCTGCACGCCTTTTCCCATATAGCGCGAACCGCCGTCCCGAAGCTCGAGGGCCTCGCGTTCGCCTGTCGATGCACCGCTCGGCACGATGGCCCGCCCCAGAACGCCGCTCTCAAGGATAACATCGGCTTCCACCGTGGGATTGCCCCGCGAATCAAGCACCTCGCGTGCGTATACGTCGATAATCTCGCTCATGAAACCCCCTTGAAAATCTGGAATGTGAAATTCGAAATGTGGAATGAAACGAACGTCACTGAAAAACATCCTTTCAGCGTTCGCCGATCCGCATTCCGCATTGATCTTATTGTCCCAGAATAAACTTTTTGCCGGCTTCGATCAATGTTTTGATCTTTTCCTCAGAGGACGACTCAACATACACGCGCACCACCGGCTCAGTGCCCGATGCGCGCATCAACACCCAGCTGTCGTCTTCCAGCATGTATTTGGTCCCGTCGGCAGTGGTTTTCTTTCCCTTGACCCGGAGCCCGCCGAGTTCGCCCAGAGGCTGGCTCAGCCGGTCTTCCATTGCCTTGCGGTTTATCTCGGTGATCCGGATGTTGATCCGGCCGTCGAGAATGACGCCGACTTCCTTATACAAGCGCTTCAGCAGCTCCTTGAGGGATTTTTTTTCATTCGAAACCATCTCCGCAACAAGAAGGCAGGCCAGAATGCCGTCTTTTTCCGGCACGTGGTCTTTGATCGTCATGCCGGCGCTTTCCTCGCCGCCAAAGATGATCTTGCCCTGCACCAGCAGGTCGCCGATGAATTTGAATCCCACGCCGGTCTCATAGACCTCGATGCCGTGCTTTTTTGCGACCGCATCGATCAGGTGGGAGGTGGCGATTGAACGCGCTGCGCCGCCCTTCCAGCCGCGGGTGCGGCACAGATAATCCAGGACCAGGGCAAGGATCTGATTGGGATTGATATACGTGCCGTCCGGGTCCATCACGCCGAACCGGTCGGCATCTCCGTCCACGGCAAGGCCGATGTCGAACTTTCCTTTTTTCAGGACAGCCGACAGTTCGGCAAGGTTCGCCTCAGAAGGCTCGGGCGCATGGCCGCCGACCAAGGCGTCGCGATAGCCGTGCACCGTCGTGACGGCACAACCTGCATCTTTGAGCGCGCAGTCAAGATAATCCCTGCCCGTTCCGTAGAGCAGATCGACGGCGATTTTCAGTTTCGCTTTTTTTATCGGCTCGAAATCGATCTTTTTTTTCAGATCGTCGAAATAGGCCTTGCGAAAGTCAGCGTCTTCAACCATGCCCTTTTGTTTCGCCTCGGCAAGGGGCATCGTCGGAACGGAATTTTTTTCGAGAAAAGCGTTCGCCCGGGTCTCGATGTCTTTTGTCTCTTCCGGAAGCGCCGGTCCTCCCCAGGCAGGGGAGAACTTGAGCCCGTTGTACTGCGGTGGATTATGGCTTGCCGTAAAATTGATGCCGCCTGCGGCTTTTCTCCTGATGATTTCAAATGCGACAGCAGGCGTAGGGACGTCACGGTTGGACAGATAGCAATGAACGCCGTTTGCCGCGAGAACCTTTACCGCTTCCTCGGCAAAACGTTCGGACAGAAAGCGCGTATCGTACCCGACAATGATGCCCTTATCCTTCAATCCCTGCGCGGCAAGGTGATCAGCGATGGCCTGCGTAACGACCCGTACCCTGCTGAAGGTAAAATCGTCGGCAATCACGCCGCGCCAACCCGAGGT
>DAIDTZ010000201.1 GCA_027456925.1 Nitrospirota bacterium | reverse complement strand
GTATTGATCCAGACATCCACCCCCTGCACCAGTTGTCCTGTCAGCAGCATATCGTAATCGCTCAGGAAAATGACGCGGTTGCGGGCATTGCTCCGCTCGATGAAATGCGACCATTCCCGGATCAGGGCCTGTCCAGGCAGGTCCGCGGGATGGGCCTTGCCGGCAATAATGAGTTGTACAGGATGATCAGGGTTGTTGAGGATGCGAAGAAGCCTCTCCGGGTCCTGGAGCAGCAGGTTTGGCCTCTTGTAAGAGGCGAAACGACGCGCAAAGCCCAGCGTCAGCGCGTTGGGGTCAAAAATGTGCCTCGCTTCCTCGACTTCCCCGGGTGACGCTCCTGCGGCTTCCCGTTGCCGGAAAAGCCGTCCGCGCACATATTCGATCAGGGACTCGCGAGCGGAAGCGCGACACTCCCAGAGCCTGGAGTCGGGAAGCCTGCGCATATCCTCTTCCAGGTTTTCCAGCGTTCCGTGCCAGCGGCTCTTTCCGCATGCCCCTGTCCATAGAGCGTCGGTCTCCTCAGAATCCCAGCTTGACATGTGGACCCCGTTCGTAACATGTCCGACCGGCACTTCGCTCTGCGGCCAGCGCGGATAAAGAGGCTCAAAGAGATGCCGGCTCACCTGCCCGTGCAAACGGCTTACCCCGTTGATTGCCCCGCTCCCTCGTACGGCCAGGTAGGCCATGTTGAAGGGTTCAAAAGGATCTCCCGGGTTCTGGCGGCCCAAAGCCAGCAAATCGCTCAGCGAGATATTGAGCTTGTCCCGGGCATATGAACCGAGATAGTGTTCGATAAGCGCGGGGGTGAAGCGGTCAAAACCCGCGGCCACCGCCGTGTGAGTGGTAAAGAGGTTGCCTGCCCGCGTGGCTGCCAGCGCGACGTCGAAGGGCTGCCCGGTCTCCTCCATAAAGGTGCGGGCGCGCTCCAACACAGCGAATGCGGCGTGCCCTTCGTTCAAATGGCAGACTTCGGGCTTCATGCCGAGGGCCTTGAGCAGGCGCCAACCGCCGATCCCAAGGACGAGTTCCTGATTGAGGCGCAGCTCCGAAGTGCCTCCGTAGAGCTCACTCGTGATCCCGCGGCGGACCGGGAAGTTCGCCGGGTCGTTGCTGTCGAGCAAATACAACTTCACCCGGCCGACCTGCACCTGCCAGGCTCGCAGCCAGACCGAGTATCCGGGCAGCGTAAGCTCCAGCCGCAGCCACTCGCCGTTCAATGCGCGCACAGGCGTGACCGGCAGTTGACCGGGATCGTTGTAGGGGAAGAGGGCCTGCTGCGCCCCATCCTTGTCTATCACCTGGCGAAAATAACCCTGTTGGTAGAGCAGCCCCACGCCGACGACCGGCACGCCCAGATCGCTTGCGGTTTTGAGTTGGTCGCCGGCCACGTTGCCGAGCCCGCCTGAATAGATGGGGAGGGCTTCGCTCAGCATGAACTCCATGCTGAAATAGGCGACCGAGGTGAGCGGCTCTTGAGAATGATTTTGCTGAAACCATGCAGGCGCCTCTGCAGCTTCCTGGCTGGCACGCAAGAGGTCATCGACCTTTTTGCGGAAGGCGGGATCAGCCAGCACGCGGCGGAGACGGTCGCGCGAAACCGTTTGCAGGACGACCCAGGGGTTATAGGTGAGCTCGAACAGTTCGGGATCGAGCTGTTTCCATATTTCGTCGGCGGAATGATTCCAATACCAGCGCATGTCCAGCGCCAGTTCGGCAAGGGAATCGAATCCCTCGACCTCGGTGGGAAGTAAAGCGTAGATCGGACTGCTCACTCTTTTTCGTTTGTCCATAGTTTTTCCTTCGATTTTGGCGAACTCGTAATAAATGGATCCTCACACAAAGCCGCAAAAATCACAGAGGGAAAAGTCTTCTTTTGCAAGAGCTTTTCTTCGTGTCTTCGTGTCTTCGTGCCTCCCTGTGAAAATTTTATTTTTTACGATTTCATCAATTTTTACGCACTCGTAAAAAGTCAGAAAAGCCGTCTTTGCGAGCGTAGCGAAGCAATCTCGCAGTTCGTATCTGCCTGATAAATCGAGATTGCCGCGTCGCTCCGCTCCTCGCAATGACAGCACTGGGGACTTTTTACGATTTCATCAATTTTCGCCTGCATGAAATCCCCGGCTGCTGCCGGCCCGGGAATGACTGTTCATGGATTTGCATTCATTCTTTTAAGGATTTCATGGGCAGCAACTGCCGACGATTCCGGAGCGGAGCTGGATTCTAAAGCCTTGAGGAGCGTCGCGAGCAGATCGTTGAATCCATCCTCTTTCTGGTCCGCCAAAACATGGTGCGCCCCCTTGCGCAATGCCACTGCTTCCGACTTGCTTTTGATCAACGCCTGTAATAAGGACGGCCAGGCGGCCTTTCTGAACGTTTTCAATGCGTCTGCAGCCGCCCATGCCACGTCGGAGTTGTTGTCTTCAAGTGCCTGCACCAACGATGGCACTGATCTGGCATCGTTGATGCCGCCGAGCGCTTTAGCTGCTTCCCATCGAACTTGATCCTGCCGGGAATTCAGCAATGCCCGGGTGAGGGAAGATACGGCGGACTTGCCCAGCTCCACCAGCGCTTCCCGTGCTTTCTGCCGGATCACGCCGTCCTTGTTTTCCAGCATGTCCATCAAGGACTCCAAATTTGTTGATGTGCTTTTTTGCTCGTTCATGGCTTTCCCTCCAAAGGTATGTTATTTTGCGGCTGTGGCAATGCAGCCAACGCCTCGTTGACGATCGTCTGCGCTTCCGCCAGGATGCGGCGCAGATGATCGGTTCCTCGGAAGCTCTCTGCATAGATCTTGTAAATACTCTCGGTCCCCGAAGGACGCGCAGCGAACCACCCGCTTTTTGCAATGATCTTCAGCCCTCCGATGGGCTCGTTGTTGCCCGGCGCATGAGAGAGGATGGCCTCGATCTTCTCCCCCGCCAGATCAACGGTCTTAACCTGGTCCGGCGAGAGTCTTTTCAGCGCCTCTTTCTGCTCCGGCGTGGCAGGCGCCTCGACCCGGTCGTAGACAGGCTCGCCGAACTCGCGCGTAAGCTCCTGGTAGATCTCGCCGGGGTCGCGGCCCATCCGCGCCGTGCTCTCCGCTGCGAGCAAAGCCGGGACGATCCCGTCTTTGTCCGTCGTCCAGACAGTGCCGTCGAGACGGAGAAATGACGCACCCGCGCTCTCCTCGCCCCCGAAGCCGAGGGAGCCATCGAGCAGACCGTCAACGAACCACTTGAAGCCGACCGGCACCTCGTAGAGCTTCCGGCCGAGCTTCGCAGTTACTCGATCGATCATCCCGCTGCTCACCACCGTCTTGCCCACTGCCGCCTCTTTGGGCCATTTCAGCCGGTGCTGGAAGAGGTAAAAGATTGCGACGGAAAGATAATGATTGGGCGGAAGCAGCCCCGTGCTCCTGGTGACGATCCCGTGCCGGTCGGCGTCGGTGTCGCAGGCGAAGGCGATATCGAAGCGGTCCTTCAGGCCGATCAGTCGCTGCATCGCATAGGGCGAAGAGGGGTCCATCCGGATCTTGCCGTCCCAATCAACGGTCATGAAACGGAACGTCGGATCAATGGCGTCATTCACAACCGTGAGATTCAAGCCGTAACGTTCCGCGATAGGCCCCCAGTAGTGAACTCCTGCTCCCCCGAGCGGGTCCACGCCCAGGCTGATCTTCGAGTCGCGAATCGCTTCCATGTCGATCACGTTGCCCAGATCGTTGACGTACGCGTTGAGGTAGTCATGGCAATGCGTCGTGCCGGCGCGAAGCGCTTTCTCGAAAAGCACCCTTTTAACGCCGGCAAGGCCGGCCTTGATCAACTCATTCGCCTTCTCCTCGATCCATTTCGTGACCTGAGGTTCAGCCGGCCCCCCGTTCGGAGGGTTGTATTTGAAACCGCCGTTGTCGGGCGGGTTATGCGAGGGGGTGATCACGATGCCGTCGGCAAGTCCCGTCGTGCGGCCGCGGTTGTACGTGAGGATCGCCTGGGAAACGACGGGGGTCGGGGTATATTCGTCCCTTTCCGCTATCATGACATCAATCTTGTTGGCCGCCAGCACCTCAAGCGAGCTGGAAAAAGCCGGGACGGAGAGCGCGTGCGTGTCTATTCCGAGAAATAGCGGACCATCGAGCTTCCGCATCTTGCGATACAGGCAAATGGCCTGGGTGGTGGCAAGGATATGCCCTTCGTTGAAAGTCTTTGTGAGAGAGGAACCGCGATGTCCGGAAGTGCCGAACACGACCCGTTGTTCAGGCGCTTCAGGATCAGGAAGATCAGTGTAATAGGCCGTGACGAGCTTGGGTACGCTGACCAGTATCGACGGTTCTGCGGGTTTGCCCGCACGTGGACTTATATTCACAGAAAGCTCCTTTTATCATAACGTCTGCACGGGCCAGAGTCACCGGTCATTCAAAATGATCTTCGTTTTCCACCACTCTTCCGGACAGCGGCAACGTCAGCTTCGACGACGGTTGCGAAGCCATACTCCGATACGGGTGATGACCATGCCGGCAATTCCGCCGATGATCATTGTTTCGCCGAGAGTATCATGCCAGCCGCCCATCGGAGTCCTCAACAGCATCGCGCCGCCAACCAAGAGAGCCGCGAAAGCGACGGCACGGGCGAGCCGTTCGAGATTGTGACTGATGCTGACGCCCAGGGCTTCCAAAGCCGGGGCCTGCACACGGCCCAGATTGCCTTCGGCGATACGCCGGAGGATGCGTCGCGTGTCGCCGGGCGCATCACTTACCAAGCGCTCCATTTCGCGCGCAACCTGGAATGTCTTGTCCTTTATCTGCTCCGGTGAGAAGTGTTTCGCGGTCAGGCGTGTGATCTCATTACGAAACGATCCCATGTAGTTATAGTCCGGGGCGAGTTGGCCTATCATGGATTCCAGGATGACGAAAGCGCGCGTAAGCAGAAAAAACTCGCTCGGATTGTGGACCCCATTCCGGGTCCCTGCACTCATCAGCGAATCGAACGTATCCCCTATGGAAACTTTCGCGAGGTCGGTCCTCTGGATCTCATAGAGCACTGCCTTTATGTCCACCAACAGCGCCGCACGATCGACGTTTTCGCTCCCCGGCGCCATCTCGAGATAGGCCTCGGTGGCTGCCCGCGCATCGCCTTTGACGATCGCGTCGAGCAGGAGGGTAAGCGATTCACGCATCGGCTCGTCAAGCTCTCCCGTATTCCCGAAATCGAGAAGGGAGAGCCGTCCGTCGGGCAGAACGAACACATTGCCGGGATGCGGATCGGCATGAAACAACCCTTCTTCGAAGATCGTTTGCAGCATCAGTTTTTCCAGGGTGTCGATCGCCCGCGGTATCGCTTCCGGGTGCTTCTTGGCGTAGCGATCGATCCGTTCGCCGGCCGAAAATTCCAGCGTGAGCACGGTTGCGCCCGAACACTCCGCCACGACACCCGGGATCCAGAGGTCAGGGACATCCGCCAGCGCAATGTGAAAGAGCACTATGGAACGCGCTTCGCGGTTGAAATCGGTTTCCCGGTTCAGGGTATTGGCAAATTCACGCACCACAACGGGAAAGTCGAGTGCGTGGAGACGCGGAAAGAGCCCTTCTGCCAGCGACACCAGGTATCTCAGCGCCGCCATATCCGTGGAGATGATCGCTTTCAGTCCGGGCCGCTGCACCTTCACCGCCACGTGACGTCCGTCCTGCATTGTCGCCTCATGCACATGGGCGATGGTGGCGGCGGCCAGCGGGGTCTCGCTGAACGATGCGAACAATTTTGACAGCGGAGCGCCCAGTCCGGCTTCGACCAGCGCGCGCACCGCGTCAATGCCCATTGCCGGCACCTCGTCGTGCAGCAGCTCCAGCTCGTCGATGTAAGCGTCCGGCAGCAGGTCGCGGCGCATCGCGAGCACTTGACCGAATTTGATAAAGACGAGCCCCAGTTCCTCGAAGGCTTCCCGCACCGCCTTGGGCGACGGCCAATGCTTCTTGCTGCGCAAAGCGCCCAGTAACTTGTGCCGGACGAGCACGCGCAGAATTTGCATGAGGCGCGGCGCCGCTCGCAGCAGGCCGATTTTCTCCCGATCGATCATTGCAGTCATGTTTTCCTCCCGACAGCCATGGGCAGGCGGAATATGAAACCACCATGCGTACTTTGATGATCTCGTAAGAAGTCATGTCCCACACAAAGCCACAAAGATCACAGAGAAAAAATCTTCTTTTATAAGAGCTTTTCTTCGTGTCTTCGTGTCTCCGTGTGAAAATTTTATTTTTTACGAGATCCTCGTACTTATCTGTTTCATTTTCATACTGGTGTCTTTCCCCTAAAAATCACCCAACCTAACCTTCACCTGGCAAGGAGGGGTTGCATGAATTGAGCGGCCGGACCGCTTCCG
>DAIDTZ010000200.1 GCA_027456925.1 Nitrospirota bacterium | reverse complement strand
ACGATAGCAAGCGCAAATCCGCTTGCAGCTCCCTTCAGCATCACGGCTGATAATTGTTCGGGCAAAACCATTGCTCCCGCAGGCGCCTGCACCATAACGGTCCGCTTCGCTCCCACAGCGGCAACCGCATCCAGCGATTCCTTCGACATCCCGAGCAATGACAGCGCCACTCCTTCGGTCACGATGAACGTGAGCGGAACGGGCCTTTCGGCAACAACAAATAATCCGCCGAGCGCGCCAACCATGGTGTCCCCCTCGGACGGGCAGACCGGCGTTGGAACGACGGCCACGCTTGAGTGGACCAGGTCCACGGACCCGGACAACGATCCGGTCACGTACCACGTCTACGACTGCACGGACAACACCTTTGCGTCCTGTACGCCCGTGAATGTCGCGTCCCGGGGGATGGCGGGGCTTTACTTTGCGGGATCCGGTCTCCTGTTCGTCGGGTTCGTCTTTACCCGCGGCAATCGCGGGAAAATGCTTATGCTTGCGTTGATGCTCGGAATGGTCTTGACGACCGGTGCGCTCGTTACTTCCTGCGGCAAGAGCAGCGGGTCGAGCACATCTGCGCCCGTCAGTACGGACATCACCTATCAGGCCTCGAGTCTGAGCAGCGCAACGACATACTACTGGAAGGTCGTCGCCGATGACGGCAAGGGCGGCCTGGCGTCGAGCGCGACATGGAGCTTCACGACGCAGTAGAACCTGGTTTCGTGTAATTCCGTCAAAAACCATGAGGTCCGGGTGCTGCGACATGCGCCCGGACCTTTTTTATTCTTCCCGGAGAAAAGGACATAATGCTTTTCGAATACAGCGGACAACAGTCAAAAACAGAGAAGTGAGGAAGGGGGACAAAGGGAGAGGGGCTTACTATTGGAGGAGCCGTGAAGAAGGGCGTTATCAGTAGGAAAGGGCCTGCTCGGCCTCCGGTACTTCAGGATGAAGACAGCGCGAACCTGTAGGGTATGCGAGTGCCTTCAAATGATTATCAGGTCTATTGCCCGTCGGCCACATTCGGATGACAAATTCACCGCCCTATGGTAGAATATTGTACAAATTGTACAGAATAACCTTGCTTGAGGGGTGCACAAATGAAGACGATCATATCCATATCTGAAGCCCGGAAACAATTGCCGGGCATCATAAAAAAGTTGAGAGAGTCGCCCGATACGGTATACCAGGTGACCGTGCACGACGAAGTCGTTGCGGAAATCAAGACCTCTCCCCGGGTCAAACCGGGAGAAGCAGCAAAGCAGCTTCTCGCCCTGCGGAAGCGGACCGCTAAAAAAGGGAAAGCGAAGAAATATCCTGTTTCAGAAAATATTAAGACGCATCTCTACGCAGCCGAGGACCAGTCGTGAACTTTCCTCAGGACAGGGTTTACGGTATGATGATTCAGTCCGGTCGGCTGCGGAAGAAATATTTAAAAAGCTTTCAAAGGACAAAAAACTCTCCTACTGCGATGCGCTCTCGCTCGTGATAATCAGGGGTCTGCTCGATGATATGCCCTGCCTGACCTTTGACCATGATTTCAGAACTCTCGGCCTGGTGGTTTATCCTGCATAGGCAGTTACTGCAAAAAGAACAACCAAGGACAGTAGGCATAATGGCTGACAGTTGAAAATCAAGCGACCTGCCCCTTGTAGGGGACGAATCTTTCCGAACAGCTTACCCGGGAAGCAATCGTCGCTATGAACGAGGACAGCTGGAATTGACGGCGGAAAGATACTGCTTCACAAAGGCGAGGATCATCCTCTTCCGGTCCGGCCGGGAAAATATCGATACGCTTTGTTTAATGGTCCTGATCCGCCCGGCATACGTGCGTTCCAGATCGTGAATGTACCTGCTTGCATATGGTTCGGGGTCCCTCGAAAATCCGGCTATGCACGTAAACCGGGGGTGATGGTACAGCGAGCGCAGTTCCCGCTCAAGGGCCGCTGCCTGTCCCTTGAGCGACGCAATATAGAGCTTCAACTTCTCATCGGGCAAGGCATCAAGAGCGCTGGCTGCCGATGCGACCCATTCCATTTCGAGCTTCAGAAGCGCCGAGAGGTCCCGGTCCGCGTAGGCCGCAGTCACCTTTTTCATCAATTCTTCCTTCAGGGCCTTTTCCGCGGGGTCCGGTATCCTGTCCGGATGCAGGGCTTTGGCCAGGGAAATATAGATGCTGCGCAGACTTTTCAGTTTGAGCGCCTCCTCCTGTCTTTGAACCTCCTCCTGCGCAGTCTGTTTCTTTGTTTTCTTCCGTCTTGAGAATTGACCATCCGTTTTCCGCCGGCTGTTCCCGAACTCTTCTTTTAACCGCCTTGCCAGGCGGGCGAGCCCCTCGGGAGTGTCGTCGATATCGTCAACGTCGATATCGATGCCGTAAACGTCCTTGACATCCGCGGCAAGCAATTTCTTCCGCATGTCGCTCTGGTTCTTTTGCTCCTCGCGGTAACTCGATTCCGCCCAGGCATCATAGAACGCCTCGTCCGCCTCATCGGGTTCAATTTCGGAAAATGCCTCATCACAGAGGCCGAGGATCACCGTTCGCATGTTTTCGATCTCTCGCTTTCCGAAGGGTGTCGATTTCGTGGAATTCCCCAATGCCTTGGCAAGCGCAAGCTGGCTTTTTGCCAGGGAACGCGCCAGAGCGGGCATTTTCGCAATATAGAGCCGGCGTAAGGATTCGAGTTTCGCGGTCAGGGCAAGGAGGGTATGCTGGAGTTCTTCAACGCGCTTGGTCTGCCTGTTGAACGTCTGCTGGTTGTTCGACAGGGGCTTTTGACTTCCTGCGACGATCTTGAGACTCTTGCTTTTCAGTCCACTCTTTTTGCCGGACTCGCCTTGATCGAATGATAAATGTCCATGATTATCCATAGTGATTACGATGCGTTCGGAAGGGTAAGCTTTGTTGAACGCTACATCCGCAGTCCATTGCAGGCGCTCCGAAGGCACTATCTCACATTCAGGAACGCTTATCAAGACTTATAATCATAGAAAAATCGGGCTTGCATTTCGCAAAAAAAAAGGTAAAATCCTACTTGTTGCTCAGCACATAGCCGAGCGAGTGCTTCATTTCTTATAAACAAGGAGATCGATGATGAAACGGTTTACATTGGTATTTGCAGTAGGTGCTTTGTTTTTTGTCATTGCCAGCGGTTGTAATCGAACCAAGACGGAAGCCGCTGCGCCGCAGCCCGCGGCAAATATGGTCCCGGCCATGCCCCTTTCCGGGAAAGTAGTAGAAACGATGAACTCCGGCGGCTATACCTATGTTTCTCTCGAGAATAACGGGCAGAAGACCTGGGTTGCCGTACCGCAGGCGCAGGTCAAGGTCGGGCAGCAGGTGACTTGCCAGCCGGGCATGGAGATGAAAAATTTCACGAGCAAGACGTTGAATCGTACGTTTGCGAGCATTTTCTTCTCTGGCGGCGTTCTTAAATAGGGCAGGGGAATGTTGCAAACCGAAGGCCGCTGAGTTTAACTCAGCGGCCTTTTTTTTTATTCGAGTATCTCATCTGCACGACTATAAACCCGCGCGCCTGCCGTGCCGGGGAGAACGGGCAGCACAGCAAACCACGCAAGAGCTTGGGGATTTGATAAAGCCTCCAATGACGAATCCCCCGAAGGCTCCGACAACCTCCCCCGTCCCGGCGTAGTCGTTTTTAAAAACGGTTCAGCACGCAGCGTTTAGTGCGGGAAAAATGAACGCCGCAGGGTCTCCTTCAAAGCCAATCTGCAGGTTATATCGACTATCGCATGGGCTTCTTCCTTGCTCATGTCGTTGGTTTGATAATAAATATATTCGTCAACCATGTCGCACAGCTCTTTCCGGGGAATGTCCGGTTTCAACTCAAGAACTTCCTGTTCAAACAACCTGGCAGCTCCTGGGGCGATCTCTTTTTTCTCTATCCTGTTCATAGCGCCTCCTTTATGTCGGGGGCTGTATCCTCATCCTTGCCCTTGCCGCAGCTTCGACTAAGCCGCCCGTTTTGTCCCTCCAGGTTGCAGGTGCAGCTTCTCTTTGATCTCTTTTGCCGAAGCGCTCGTTGCATACACCACGGTCCCCACATCGAACAGTTTTGATGTGCTCAGGCCTCCTACGACAACAGGATCAAGACCCGCATGCTCCACAAGCTCGGAGACAGCCTGCAATCCTTCCTGGTCGTCGCCGGCCAGCGGAATCCCGATTTTTTCGCCTTTGTTGTTCTTTGTTTTTTTCAGGTCTGCAAAATAGACCGAATTGAACGCCCTCACTATTTTTGCGCCCGGCAGAAGACGGGCCACAAAGACGCCCATGCCGCCTTGTTCCTTTCTTGCCTCTTCCGCAATCTTCCCGTCTCTCTCAGGATAAGGATTCGACGTGTCGATCACGATCTTGCCCTTCAGGGCCTCCTTGGTTTTCGCGTCGAGCTTTGGCAAGGCCATCAGGGGAAGCGACAGCACGACCACGTCTCCGAATGAAATCGCGTCTGCGACGGTCCCGGCGCGGGCTTTGGGTCCGGCAATCTTGACAAGGTCCTTGAGAGTGTCGGGGTGTCTTGAGCTATAGAAGACCTCGTATCCTGCCTGTGCGAGCAGAATTCCGAGAGTTCCTCCGATATTGCCTGATCCGACTATGCCGATTTTATTTATTTTCATGTCCACATCTCCTTTTAATACAATTGGAGCACTGCGCTCCTGATCCAACTCTTCTGATTAAAAGATAGCACTGTCCAAAAAAACATCAATGCGACAAAAGTACGAACCTTTTAGAAAAAATCCTGTCTCAAACAGAACCGCGCCAAAGATCGGCGCCGCCCGCCTCCCTGTGATATAATTCATCCATTGATTGCCCTGCTCCCGTGTACGCGAAAACGATAATTGAATGAGGATAATTGGCTATGGCGCTCATGGATACTCCCTTCGTCTGCTTCAATAGAAAAGGCCTTGAAAGAATCTTGCCGCACCGGGGGGCGGCTTTGAGAAAGATTAATGGTGTTTTTTACAGTATCGGCGATCCTAACGTGATGTTCGGAATAAAGGAAATTCACGATAACGACCGCGACCTCGAAGGTCATTTTCCCGGAGCGCCCACCTATCCCGGCTACGCGCAGGATGAATTTGTCTGCCTTGTTGCCGCGGCGATCATCCCGACGACGGTCGAAGGTTTGAAAACGGGTCCTCTCGTTGTTCAGAAGATCGTACGGTATAAAAACAGCGCGGGCCCCGGCGACAAGCTCATCGCGGAAGTCAGGCTGAAGGGCAGGCGGGCCAAATTTTTCGTGTTTTCCGCTGAAATAAGAAATCAGAATAACAAGGTCATCGCTGAGTACGAAAAGATCATCGGAGCAGTTTAAAAATAGACGCTTGATTTGCTTCCCTGCAGCCCGCAGTTCCTTTTGTCTTTTCCCTTCATCAATCTTTCTTTTTATCCCGGAAACGGATATACTTGTTTCGTTCGGAGAACTGTTATCAACTGCGTCGCTCCCGGCAATATACCTTCTATGCTTTTGACGAAAAGCCAAAGACATCCCCCTGGTCTGTATGTCCTCTTTTTTACGGAAATGTGGGAGAGGTTTTCCTACTACGGGATGCGGTCGCTTTTGGTCTACTACATGATCAAGCACCTGCAATTCACGCAGGAACGATCGTCGGAGATCTACGGGCTCTATACCGGGTTTGTCTATTTCACCCCGCTCTTCGGCGGCATGCTCGCGGACCGGGTCCTCGGCCAGCGCAAAACAGTGGTACTGGGAGCCCTGCTCATGGCCGTCGGACATTTCCTGATGGCTGCCCCCAGCCTGTTCTACCCGGCGCTGATCTTTCTGATCCTGGGAAACGGCGCCTTTAAGCCGAATATCTCGACCCAGGTCGGGGCGCTGTATCCGCCCAACGACCATCGCCGCGACCGCGCGTTCAGCCTGTTCTATATGGGCATCAATCTCGGCGCGTTCTTTTCCCCGCTTGTGTGCGGGACCCTGGGCGAGAAAATCGGGTTCCACTGGGGTTTTGCAGCGGCAGGCGTGGGCATGGTGATCGGGCTTCTCGTGTATCTTTCCGGGCAGAAGCATCTTGCCCCTGATCTGATCATGCGAAAAGAGGGATTGGGACAGAAGAAGACGGATGAGCCGATGACGCGGGAAGACTGGCAGAAGATCTGGGCGATCTTCGTCATGATGGCGTTGTCCGTCGTTTTCTGGAGCGTGTACGAGCAGCAGGGCAACACGATGGCGCTGTGGGCCGACGCCAATACGGACCGGATGATCTTCGGGTGGGAGATGCCGGCCTCGTGGTTCCAGTCCTTCAATCCGCTCATGATCTTCCTGTTCGTTCCGCTGCTGAACAGGTTCTGGGCCCGGCAGGATCGCCGCGGAAAAGAACCGTCGAGCATCGCCAAGATGGGCATCGGCTGCCTGCTGCTCGGCGCGGCTTTTTTGATTTTGATCCCTCCGGCGCAGGAACTGGCAGTCCATCCCCGGGCGAGCCTTTGGTGGCTCTTTGCCTGCACCTTCGTGCTCACGATGGGAGAGATCTATCTTTCCCCGATCGGCCTTTCGCTCGTGACCAGGATCGCTCCGGCCCGGATCGTTTCCATGATGATGGGCGTCTGGTTCCTTTCGAGCTTTTTCGGCAATTATCTGTCGGGATATCTCGGAACGTTCTGGATGAAAATGCCGAGGGAGAATTTCTTCCTGCTGATGTTCTTCCTGTCCTTTTTGACCGGCTTGGCGTTCTTTGCCCTTCTTGGGCCGCTCAAAAAGGCGATCAATCAGAACAAATAACCAGGCGGTGATAAAAAACAGTACGCCATAAGGAGATGACTATGATCCATGTAATTGCCTCGATCAATGTGAAAAAGGGAAAGCTTTCCGATTATCTTGCCGTCCTTACCTCCACGAGGCCGTTCGTGAGAAAAGAACAGGGATGCATCGAATATGTCCCGGTGGTCGATGTCGACGCAAGACTTCCGGTGCAGGTCTTCGATAAAAATGTCGTCACCATTCTTGAAAGGTGGCAGAGCCTGGAAGCGCTCCACGCCCATCTCGGATCGCCTCATATGCTGGCGTACCGGGAAAAGGTAAAGGACCTGGTCGAGCGGGTTTCCGTCAAAGGGCTCCGGGAAGTGGATTAGACTGCGGTCCGTTGCGAATTATCGGATGGTTCCCCCAGCCTGCGTCATTGCTCCCGCCTTTACCCGTCTCTTCAGGCAGGCTTAAGCCATAAAGAGTCGCAGACAAAATTGATGATCTCGTAAAAAGTCCCCAGTGCTGTCATTGCGAGGAGCGGAGCGACGCGGCAATCTCGATTTATCAGGCAGACACGAACTACGAGATTGCTTCGCTACGCTCGCAAAGACGGTTTTTCTGACTTTTTATGAGACTTTCAAAATTGACAGTTCTTGCTTTTCAGCGGCAGGTATTGTATAACCGTTCCTATGCGGACCCACCTGAATCCTGTTGACCGCCTCACTCTTTCCTTCGTCGTGCTGCTCACGGCGATCATTCTGCTCAACAGCTCTTCCATCCCATCGTGGCCGCGACTCCTCTTCACGTACTCTTTGCTGGCGCTGGTCATAACGGCACTCGCCGCCCTGCACAGAAGGGCGCCCGGAAGGGGGCTTTTCAGTTTCCTGCACGACTTTATCCCGATCATCGGCGTCTTGGTGATCTTTAACAGCCTCGGCGACATCATTCCCTTCATCCGGCAGCATTACTACGACGATGTCTTGATCCGGCTGGACTACCTGCTTTTCGCCGCTCATCCGACCGTCTGGATGGAGCGGTTCAATAACGCCTGGCTCACCGCGTTGTTCCAGATCGCGTACATCGGCTATTATTTTATGCCGATCGCGCTCGGCGCATTGCTCCTTAGCAAGAATAAACAGGGGGAATTCGAGACCGCGGTCTTCACCATTGTCCTCTGTTTTTTTCTTTCCTACATCGGCTATCTGCTCTTTCCCGCCGTCGGGCCCCGGTTCACGCTGAACCACCTGCAGACAGCGGACCTGCAAACAGGACCGATGACCCGGTGGATACGGCAGACCCTGAACTCGCTGGAGCACAACAAAACCGATGCCTTTCCGAGCGGCCATACCGCCGTGGCGCTGGTGACGCTTTTTTGTGCAAGGAAATACGGGGAACGGGTGCTCTACCGGGTGCTGGTGCCGGCTGTATCAGCCTTGATCGTCTCAACGGTGTACCTCAGATATCACTATGTCGTTGATGTCATTGCAGGCATACTGCTCGCCGTGCTGACGATTTCCATTGCGCCCTGGATGCACCGGCTATTCTCAGGGCCGCCTCATGGCTCGCGGGGCTGATTCCCGCAGACTGCAGACACTTATGAGATATTGAGATTCATTCTTCAACCTAACCCGGACAAGCCGGAAAAGCTTTTGACAGGATTACAGGATAACATCGGGTAAGTGCGGGTTTTGCTTTAAATAACTTCCTGTAAATCCTGTTATCCTGTCAAAGGTTTAAGATTTTTTCTATCCATTTTGAGCAGGATTTCATTCGTAACTGACTAATAACGGCAGTTTTTCAGATCAAGTGCCTGTTGAACTGCGACCTCTGCGTT
>DAIDTZ010000199.1 GCA_027456925.1 Nitrospirota bacterium | reverse complement strand
TCGGTATACAAGGGGTGATGCAGAAACACGAATTTGTGCTTCTGCGTCGAATTCGCGAGGATTGCTTCGAGCCATTTCAATTGCTCGCCCATGATCCTTTTTTCCTGGTCATCGATGAACGAGTCCAGGACGATAAAAAGGGAATTGCCTGCCGTGAACGAGTAATAGAGCTCATTGCCGGGAAGATCGACCTGCTCTTTGTATGTTTTTTCGCTTAACGGCATGTTCGGGTGCGCGTCATGATTTCCCACAACCAGGAAGTAGGGCATGGTTATCGGTTTCGACATTTCCCAAAACCTCGTCCATGCCTGCTTATCTCCGGGAATCGCAATCATGTCTCCAGTATTAACGACAAAGGCCGGTTTCCGCACGACAATTAGCGAGACAAGCTTCTTATATATATCATCCCCGGAGCGGTTGTCGCCGATCACGACAAAGCTGAACTTTCCCGGGATTTTTTCGAGTGTTGCAAGCTTCTGCCGGATGTGCTGGTCCTGAGCGGCAAAGGCAGTTCCGACGAACACGAAAATCAGAAGTATAAGAGCGACGAGTCTGTTCTTCCGCACTATGATTTTCCTCCGACGATCGTCTGCACAGCCCTGCCCTTGAGCTTCCATCCGTTGAACGGCGTGTTTTTTGACTTGGACTTGAAGCACGATGAATCTACCACCCACTCCTCGGAAAGATCGATGATCGTTATGTCCGCGTCGGAACCCGCGGAGAGCGTGCCTTTGTCAATCCTGAGAATTGCAGCCGGTTGAGCGCTGAGCTTTCGGATTGCATCAACAAGCGATAATACGCCTTCCTCCACGAGCTTCAGCGTAAGTCCGAGAGAGGTTTCGAGCCCCACGATGCCGAAGGGCGCGTAATCGAACTCGCCGGACTTCTCATCAGCTGCGTGGGGAGCATGGTCTGTCACGATAACATCGATGGTGCCGTCTTTGAGGCCCTCTTTGAGTGCTGCCACGTCATCGGAAGTTCGAAGCGGCGGGTTCATTTTTGCCATGGTATTGTACCCCCGCACGGCCTCCTCGGTCAAAGAAAAGTAATGCGGGCAGGTCTCGGCAGTGACCTTCACCCCGCGGGATTTTGCATCACGTATCATCCGCACTGCCCCGGCCGTGCTCACGTGGGCAATATACAATCTGCCTCCGCTCAGTTCAGCCAGGGAAATGTCCCGGCTTGTAATAACGTCCTCGGCTGCGCGGGGTATGCCCCGGAGACCGAGTTCCGTGGATACGATGCCTTCATTCATCACGCCTTTTGCCGCAAGCGCGCTGTCCTCGCAGTGGGAGATCACGAGCATATCGAATATCTTCGAGTATTCCAGTGCCCGGCGCATGATCGCGGCGTTCGCCACCGGCTTGCCGTCGTCGGAAATTGCGCGGCATCCTGCTGAATGCAGCTCGGCCATCTCGGCAAGCTCTTCGCCCTTTGAACCCTTGGTGATGGCGCCGATGGGATAGACCCTGGCCGCGGCGGACCTGGCCTGAGACAGGATGAATTCAGTGACCGAGCGGTTGTCGTTGATCGGATTGGTATTCGGCATGCAGCAGACCGACGTGAATCCGCCCGCCTTTGCTGCGGCTGTGCCGGTCGCAATCGTTTCCTTGTATTCAAAACCGGGTTCCCGAAGGTGCACGTGCATATCGATTAAACCGGGGACGACAAGCTTGCCTGTTGCGTCGATGACGTGTGCGCCGTTTGCTGAGATCGATCCCGGTTTGCCGAGCCTGGCGATCTTTCCCCCGGACAGGAGGATATCGAGCTTCTCGTCAACCTTGTTCGCGGGATCGATGATGTGACCATTGTTAATAAGAATATTCATGGTAATAGTACTCAGGAGTCGGTAGCCAGGAGAACTTCTTAAACCTGGACCCTGGACCCTTGCC
>DAIDTZ010000198.1 GCA_027456925.1 Nitrospirota bacterium | reverse complement strand
TTGAGAAGTTCCGCCGTGGCAGGGGCCGGCACCGGCAGCGTGCCGTGCGCGGTTTTGATCGTACCCGAGCCCACGTTAACAGGCGAGCCGGAAATGGTTGTGATGCCGAGCAGTTCCAGGCCGATGATTGAACCGACAATATCGACGATGGCGTCGACGGCCCCAACTTCGTGAAAGTGGACCTGGTCAGGCGTCGTGCCGTGAACTTTGGCCTCCACCTCCGCCAACCTCTCGAAGATCGCGATGCTTTTCCGCTTGATCGACGAGGACAGCGTTGATGCTTCGATAATTCCCCGGATGTCTGACAGATGGCGGGCAGGCTGCTCCTTCTCTTCCACGCAGACATGCACTTTGGTCGCCGAGATGCCTGCGCGCATTACTTTCAAGGCAGTGATTTCATATCCGGGCAGATTCAACTTACCAAGCTCAGCCCGCAGGACCTCGATCGGTACGCCTGCATCCACGAGGGCGCCCAGGGTCATGTCGCCGGATATACCGGAAAAACAGTCGAAATAGGCAAGGGTCATAGTATTACAGGTTTATGGTTTTTCCTAAGCCGTCATTGCGAGCGGAGCGAAGCAATCTCATAAGGTATCGGATAAATCATTCCAATCAGGATTCAGGCCATCTATCAGTGCGATTTTTTTTGCTCTCGATCCGCCTTTGATTTGTTTCTCTCTGGATATTGCTGTGAACGCACTTTGAGCTATTTGATAGTATACGAGTTTTGATACGTTATATTTGCATGTAAAACCAACTTTCAACTTTTCTTTATGCTGATAAACACGTTTTTTGAGGTCGTTCGTAACTCCTGTGTAAAGAACGGTGTTGTTCTTATTGGTCATAATATAAACGTAATATTGCTTTTCCATAGGGACGAGATTGCTTCGCTACGCTCGCAATGACGGCCGAAGATGTAGAAAGCGGGATTGCTTCGTCGCTTTGCTCCTCGCAATGACGGCAAAAGGACTATTTTTCTCCCAGCAGATTTATCCGGTGCGCCAAAACACCGGCGCCGAAGCCGTTGTCGATGTTCATGACGGCGATGCCTGCGGCGCAGGAATTGAGCATCGTCAGAAGCGGGGCCAAACCCTGAAACCCGGCCCCGTATCCCACACTCGTAGGGACGGCGATCACGGGTTTGTCCACGAGCCCGCCCACGACCGACGGGAGCGCGCCGTCCATGCCGGCGGCCACGATAATCACCCGGGCCGCGTCGAGGAGGTCACGCTTGCTTAAGACGCGGTGGATGCCGGCCACTCCGACGTCATACACCGTCTGGACGGCACTGCCGAGCATTTCCGCGGTAACTGCGGCCTCTTCTGCCACGGGAATGTCCGACGTGCCGGCGGTCAAAACGAGCACGATTCCCTGGGTGAGTTTCTCTTCTTTATGTTTAACGACGATGGCGCGAGACGCCTTGTGATACACAGCCCGGCAATCGGCTTTTTTTATTGCACGGTAAACAGTTTCGTTCGCCCGCGTGGCCAGGACGTCGCTTCCGGCTTTGAGCATGCGCTTTGTGATGCCGACGATCTGTTCGAGCGTTTTCCCTTCGCAGTAGATGACCTCGGGCATGCCGTGTCTCAGATGGCGGTGGTGGTCGATATGGGCGTAGGCAATGTCCTCGAAGGGCAGGTTCTTTAACCGGTCGAGCGCGCTCTTGACATCGATTGTGCCCGAGCGGACAGCCTGGAGGAGCTTGGTAAGATCAGCTTTATTCATACTCTTTCACCGGGAATGCGGAGGGCCGGTTATTCTTCCTTCAGCTCCCGCGTCATCAGGTCCTTGAGCGCCAGCCGGGGGTCTTTGCCTTCGTACAGGATCTGATAGACTTCGTCGACGATCGGCATTTCAATGTCGAATTTCCCGGCAAGGTCCCGCGCCGCCTTGGACGTTTTAACGCCTTCGGCAACGGTTTTCGCGCCCTTCATGATATCATCCAGTTTCTCGCCCCTGCCGAGCCTCGTGCCGAGCGTTCGGTTTCGGGACAACCCTCAGGTACAGGTAAGGACGAGGTCCCCCATGCCCGCGAGCCCCGAGAAGGTGGTGAGCTTCCCGCCCATGGCCACGCCGAGACGCGCCATTTCCGCAAGCCCGCGCGTAAGAAGAGCAGCCGTGGTGTTGTAGCCGAAGCCCATGCCTTCGAGCGCGCCCGCTGCTATGGCCACGACGTTCTTGAGCGATCCCGCGAGTTCCACGCCGATCACGTCCTGATTCGTATACACGCGGAAATAGGAGTTGCTCAAAACCTCCTGCGCACGTTTCCCGATTGCGGGATCATAGCAGGCGAGGGTGATGGCTGTGGGCATCTTCTGGGCCACTTCTTTTGCAAAACTCGGGCCGGAGAGGAAACAAAGACGGTTGTGGAATTCCCTGGGCAGGACGTCCTTAAAGATCTCGGACAGCGGCATGAGGGTGTCGATCTCGATGCCCTTGGATGCGCTTACGATGACAGCGTTCTTCGGAAGAAAGGTCGCGTACTGCTTTGTTACCGTGCGGACCGTATGGGAAGGGACGACGGAAAGCAGCAGGGACTTGCCCTTTACCGCGCTTTCGAGAGAAGAGGTCACGGCCACGGATGGGGGCAAGGTGAACCCGGGGAGATATACCCGGTTCTCGCGCGTCCGTGCCATTTCTTCCGCAAGGTCCTTCTCGTACATCCAGAGCGTGACGTCCTGTCCCTTGTTGGCAAGCAGCATGGCCAAAGCCGTGCCCCAGGCGCCTGCTCCGATCACTCCGATCCTTTCAGTCATAATTTGAAATTATAAAGGGAATGGAGCAAAGAGTCAAAAGAATTGTAGGGGAAGAGGGACGGAAACACTGTTTCCGGGGAATCAGCGGTTCGGCTCGATAACAATTTTCATGCACCCGTCGGGCCTGGTTCCGGTTTTGAATGCCTCGCCGATCTCGTTGATGCCGAAGCGGTGCGTTACCATGTCGGTCACCGTGACGGTGTTGTGCCTGATGAGGTCGAGGGCCTGCATGTTGTCGAGAGGGGCGGCGCCGTAGCAGGTCTTGATCGTGATATCGTCGCGCCAGAAGGGGTTGAAGTCCACATCCACGGTCTCGCCGGGTTTCGGCACGGCAAAGAACAGGATCGTGCCGCCCCGTTCTGCTGACGCAAGTGCGGTCTTGGCAGCAGGTATCGCTCCTGCGCAGAGGATCACGACATCGGCCAGGCGGCCATCGTTGATTGATCTCACGAATGCAGGCACATCCTGGTCGGCGGGAATCGTATGATTGGCGCCGAATGCTTTTGCTTTTTGCAAACGAAAGGAGCTGATGTCGGTCGCGATGATGTTTCCCGCGCCCATGGCCCGCGCGAGCTTGATGAGCAAAAGACCGGCAACACCGCTGCCGCACACGAGCACACTCTGGGCCGGCTTGAGCGCGACGGTTCGCATGGCCCGGACAGCGGTCCCGAGCGGTTCGATGAAGGTCGCCTGCTCGAAGCTCACGGAATCGGGCAGCACGAATGTACCGGTCTTGACGCTTCGCCCCTTAACGAGCAGGAACTGCGAAAACCCGCCCGGATCGAAATTGTTCTTGGTCTGGAAGGTCGTGCATGCGGTCTCGTGACCGCTCAGGCAGTGGTAGCAGGCATTGCAGGGGACGTGATGAGTGACGAAGACGCGATCGCCGGGCTTGACTGTGGTCACGAGTTTTCCGGTTTCGACTACGACGCCTGCGGGCTCATGCCCCAGGACCAGCGGCGCGCGCTTGATGCGGTACCACTCCAGGAGGTCGGAACCGCAGAGGCCGCAGGCCATGACCTTCACGACGATGCCGTGGTCCGTGACAAGGGGAGCAGGCCGCTCTTCGACCCGGACATCGCTGTTTTTGTAGTAGACGCCGACTTGCATTTGGAGCTCCCCCTCACCCAGCCCTCTCCCACGAGGGGAGAGGGTACGAGGTATAGCCCCTCCCTTGATGGGAGGGGTGCGGGGAGGGTGAGATCGCACACGGCGGATTGACCTTCTCCCCTGTCGTTGCCATGCTGCACTACTTATTCTTCATATCCTGATAGTACTGGTACGCTTCCTTGACGCTCGCGCCTTCATGTACGACCTTGCGCACCGCGTTGAGCATGGCAACCGGCGCGTCGGATTGGAAAATATTCCTGCCCATGTCCACGCCCGATGCGCCCTGGCTGATCGCGTCATGCGCCATTTGGAGGGCTTCCTTCTCGGGCAGTTTTTTGCCGCCCGCCATCACGATCGGGACCGGGCATGCAGCTGCCACCTGCTCGAATCCCGGGACATGGTAGGTTTTTACGATCGACGCGCCCAGCTCCGCAAGGATGCGGGTGGCGAGGCTGATGTACCGGGCGTCCCGCGTGAGCTCCTTGCCCACGGCCGTGACTCCGAGCACCGGCATGCCGTAGCGCATGCCCCTGTCAACGAGGCGGGTCATGTTGTGCACGGACTGGGTCTCGAATTCTCCGCCGATGAAGACCTGGACGGCCACGGCGGACACGTTCATGCGGAGCGCATCTTCCATGTCCACGGCAATCTGCTCATTCGAAAGCTCCTTCAGGATGCTGGGGCCGCCGCTCGCGCGCATGACCACGGAATTGGCAACCGATGGTTCGATGACCGAGCGCAGGATGCCGCGGGTCAGCATCAACGCGTCGGCGTAGGGGATGAGCGGCCGGATGGTGACGTCGACTCGCTCCAGGCCGGTCGTGGGGCCCTGGAAATACCCGTGGTCGAAGGCCAGCATCACGGTCTTGCCGGATTTCGGATTGAAGATGCGGGCGAGCCTGTTTTTCATGCCCCAGTCATAGGAGTTCGATCCCTTCAGGAAAAACGCCTCGCTCTTCTGGGGGATGTCGGTATAATAATTTTTTTCTTTTTTTGAAAAGTCCTGTTCCGCCATGAGTACGCCTCCTTGTAAGCAGGGCTCTAATCTAATCCATGCATTGAAAGAAATCAAGAAAAAATAGAAATTGGATGATGTTTGCGGGATTCAAAAGTTAAAATCTACCGCTGAGACGCGGAGCCGCAGAAAAAAATATTTAAAAGCAGGTTTTCTCCGCGCCCTCTGCGACTCTGCGGCTACATCTGCCTTTTCATGAGTTCATCCTTTTTGCGCCAGCGAAACGATCACTTTCATGATGAGCAGCACCCAGGGCGTGCCGTGCAGCACGAGGTCAAACCAGTCGATGGGCCTGACAAGCTGGCCTTTCGCCAGCATCTGGAGTTTTTCCCAGATGTGCGGCGGCGCAAAGGGCGCAAGCCCGAGCGTCAGGCAGACGAGAATGAGCATTCCCCAGGGTAGTTTCGCTATGAATTCCATGAACACACTTCTCCTTCAGTAGTATGAATTTTTTAACGCATCACTATACCATGATCGAATGCCGGTTTGCAAAAAAAACTCCCGCGCCCCGGATGGCTTTGAAACAGACGCGAGACGGCCAAAAGAAAACTCCTTTCCAATTCAGGGCTGTTTCGGTATACTGATGCACAGAAAAACATTCCCTTGAGGACATTGCTATGCTTGCTCCATTCGACATCGATTCGATAACAGGACTCACGGAACACGTTGCTTCCGAGCGCCTGAGGCAGGAGGGGTACAACGAACTGCCCTCGACGAAGCAGCGCAGCCTCTTCGCCATCGCCGTCGACGTCGTGCGCGAGCCCATGTTCCTGCTGCTCGTTGCCTGCGGGACCCTTTATCTTTTTCTCGGAGACGTGCAGGAAGCGATCATGCTCCTCGGTTTCGTGTTCGTCGTCGTCGGCATTACCCTGTACCAGGAACGGAAGCCCGAGCGGGCGCTGGAGGCGCTCCGGGACCTGTCGAGCCCGCGCGCCCTCGTCATTCGCGACGGGAAACAGAAGCGCATTCCGGGACGGGAGGTCGTCCGCGGCGACGTGATCGTCTTGAACGAAGGGGACCGCGTGCCGGCCGACGCCGCGCTCCTGTCCTGCATCAACTTTTCGGTGGACGAATCTCTCCTGACCGGAGAATCGCTGGCCGTCAGGAAAAAAGAAAACGCCGGGATAACGGCAATGGGCAAACCCGGAGGCGAGGATTTACCCTATGTATTTTCGGGCACTCTCGTCGTCAGCGGCCAGGGGATCGCACAGGCGCTGGCAACGGGCGCGGCCACTGAAATCGGCAAGATCGGGAAGGCGCTCCAGAGCGTTCAAATCGAAGAAACGCCCCTCCAGAAGGAAACGGGAACGGTCGTCAGGAAACTTGCCCTCATCGGCGCCGGTTTCTGCGCCCTGGTCATCATCGTCTATGGGCTGACACGCGGGGACTGGCTGCACGGTTTTCTTGCGGGCATTACGCTGGCCATGGCGCTTCTCCCGGAAGAATTCCCCGTGGTGCTGACCATTTTCCTGGCTTTGGGCGCGTGGCGCCTCTCGCAAAAGCGGGTGCTCACCCGGCGCGTTCCCGCGGTCGAGACCCTGGGCTCGGCCACGGTGCTGTGCGTAGACAAGACGGGTACGATAACGCAAAACCGCATGTCCGTCAGCAGGATGTACGCGCAGGGCGAGTTTTTCGATATCGCCTCCGGCGCCGCGAAAAGCATTCCTGAACAATTCCACGAGCTCGTCGAGTTCAGCATCCTCGCGAGCCAGAAGGACCCCTTTGACCCCATGGAAAAGGCGTTCCGGGAACTGGGCGACAACTTCCTCTCCCGGACGGAACATCTGCACGACGACTGGACCCTGGTCCGCGAATACCCGCTTTCCACGAACCTCATGGCGCTCTCCCATGTCTGGAAGTCTCCGCGCGGCAGCGACTATGTGATCGCCGCAAAGGGCTCGCCCGAGGCGATCGCCGACCTGTGTCATCTGGACGAAGAACAGCGCCGGGAGCTGACCGCGACGATTGAAAGCATGGCGCGGGACGGCCTGCGTATTCTCGGCGTTGCCAAATCCTATTTCACGCTCACGGACCTGCCGGGGGAACAGCATGCATTCCCGTTCCAGTTCCTCGGTTTGGCGGGCCTGGCCGACCCGGTCCGGCCGGGCGTGGCCGAGGCGGTAAAAGAATGCCATACCGCCGGCATCCGCGTGGCGATGATCACCGGCGACTATCCGGGGACGGCTGCGCACATCGCGGGACAGATCGGCCTCCTGCACCGGGGCGATATCATCACCGGGCCGGAACTGGACGCAATGGACGAGGCTACACTTCTCCGGCGCATCAGGACGGTCAACATCTTTGCCCGCGTCGTGCCGGAGCAAAAGCTCAGGATCGTGAACGCGCTCAAGGCCGTCGGCGAAGTCGTTGCCATGACCGGCGACGGCGTGAACGACGCCCCGGCGCTGAAGGCCGCGCACATCGGCATTGCCATGGGCGGCAGGGGCACGGACGTTGCCCGCGAGGCCTCGGCGCTCGTGCTGCTCGACGATGATTTCTCCTCCATTGTGCAGGCGGTCCGTATGGGCCGAAGGATCTTCGATAACCTGAGAAAGGCCATTGCCTACATCTTCGCCGTGCACGTCCCGATCGCCGGGCTGTCCCTCATTCCCGTCTTGTTCAAGTGGCCGCTGGTGCTCTTGCCGGTGCACATCGTGTTTCTCGAACTTATCATCGATCCTGCGTGCTCGGTGGTATTCGAAGCCGAGCCCGAGGAGGCGGACGTGATGACCCGGCCGCCGCGAAGGCCCGATGCGCCGCTCTTCGGCAAGCGGACCGTGGGAATCAGCCTGCTTCAGGGTTTAAGCGTGCTGGTGATCCTGCTGGGCGTATTTCTCGTAGCGCTTTCCCGGGGACAGAGCGAGGACGATGCGCGGACGCTTACCTTCACAACGCTGATCTTTGCCAACCTGGGGCTTATCTTCGCGAACCGGTCGTGGTCCCGGACCATCGTGGACACGCTTCGTTCCCCGAATGCCGCGCTCTGGTGGGTGACGAGCGGGGCAATCCTGTTTCTGGGAATGGCGCTCTACCTGCCTTTTCTTCAGAAACTGTTCCGTTTTTCGCTGCTCCACCCGATCGATGTGGTGATTTGCGTTGGCGGGGGAGCGGTCAGCATCCTGTGGTTCGAACTCTTAAAGCTGGCGAACGGGCGCAAAAGGGCGTTGGCCGTGTAAACGGTTGGGAAGGAATAGTCGATGTTTTTTGCTTTTGCAAAAATTACGCAGTCCCTGATCCTGCCGCCGTCGGGACTTCTGATCCTCATGGCAATCGGATTTCTGATCAAGGGGAAGAAGCGCATCCTCGGCGTTCTGTGCATCGCTTCCGGTTTTATCCTCCTGTACGGGGTGTGCATTGATCCGGTGAGTACCGCCTTGATCAAACCGCTCGAAAGCGCTTATCCTCCGCTTCGAGACACCGGGAAGATCGACGCCAAAGCCATTGTCGTGTTGGGTGGAGGTGTCAGAGACGTATCATGGCTGGGGCTTGAGGCCCAACAGGGATTTTATTCCCTGGAGCGGATGGTAAAAGGTGTGGAGCTTTACAGGAAAACGCATATCCCGCTGATGTTTGTGGGCGGAAGCGGAGACCCGGCGCGGCCGGACCTCAAGGAAGCGACGGCGATGGCTCATACTGCGATGAGCCTCGGCGTTCCTGGCCGGGACATCCGCATCGAGAACAACGCAAGAAACACCCTGGAAAGCGCCAAGGCGCTGAAACGTGTTCTTGATGGAGACCGCATCATTCTTGTGACCTCGGCCTATCACATGAAGAGGGCCGCGGCCTTCTTCAGAAAGCAGGGGTTTGATGTTATCCCGGCGCCCACGGGGTACTTCGAGGAGCGGCGGCCGCTTACAGGCTATTCGTTCATCCCGGGCATCGATAACTTGTATGCTTCCTCGGCCGCATTATCGGAATACCTGAGCTTCAGGTGGTATGCTTGGCGCGGGGATTTGTGATCGTAAGAAACAGGTAACCACGGATGAACATGGACAAATCCGGATTTTTGCTTTTGGTTTTAAACCGTGTTCATCTGTGGTTACAACAGCCGTTTTTAAGGTAATGGTACGTGGAGCGCAGGTATTTGCGCCAGGCCGTTATCGCCTGATCGGGGCAAGAGGGGGGCGTCCGGGGACTCCCGGCTGCTGCGGCTTGATTGCGGCGACGAACAACCAGTCGCTGTATTTGGTCATCCCGAGAAAACTCCGGTATTCGTCGGGGAAATTCGCTTGTTTGAGCGGCGTCTTATCGCTCGGACTGTGGACGCCGATGATGTGCTTGCCCGTTTGGTCCATTACTTCCACGACCACAAAATCCTCACCGCTCACGGGGTCCTTGTATTTCCGGCGCAGATACCGCTTCCCTGCAGTCGACCGGGGGTCCTGGAGCAGGTCGTCGACGGTCCTCGGATACTGCGGCCTGCCGGGAACTGCGTAATAATAGAGCTCGATGGCCCGCCGGTACTGGTCTCCCCGAAACAGCAATTCTTCTTCCTTGTCGCGCGCCACGACGTTCTGCCAGTACTTTCCCGCTGCGCCCATACTGATCCCGATGATGACGAGGATCGCCAGAAGGCCGATGTAGGTGAAGCCGTTTTGATTGCGAAAGCGGTATCTCCGGGAACGTTGAACTTTGCATATTTCACTTTTCATTCAATCTTGATGATCTCGTAAAAAATATAATTTTCACACGGAGGCACGAAGACACGAAGAAAAGCTCTTGTAAAAGAAGTTTTTTTCTTTGTGATCTTTGTGGCTTTGTGTGAGACATGACTTCTTGCGAGTGCATCGATCTTCCCCGGTCCGTCATTCGATGAACGTCACCCGGTTGATCTCCTTGAAGGTCGTGTCGCCGGCCAGGACCTTGGCGAGCGCGGACTGGCGGAGCGTCGTCATCCCTTCGGCGATCGCCGCCTTCCGCAGTTCCGAGGACGGCCGCCGTTCCAGGATCATCTCCCGGATGTGGTCGGAGAGGTCGAGGAATTCATGAATGGCCTTCCTGCCGCGGAAGCCCGTGAAGTTGCACTCCTTGCATTCGCCGGCCTCGTAGAACTGGCGGTCTTTATATTCTTCATAATTGACGGCCGAGTCCTCGAACTCCTTGCGCGACAGCGTGACCGGCTTTTTACAGCGGGGGCACAGGATCCTGACGAGCCGCTGGGCGAGAATGCAGTTGAGCGACGACACGAAATTGTAGGGTTCGATGCCCATGTTCAGGAACCTGCCGAGAACGTCGAAGGCGTTGTTGGCATGCACGGTCGTGAACACCAGGTGGCCGGTGAGCGCGGACTGGACCGCTATCTGTCCCGTTTCGGCGTCGCGGATCTCGCCGACCATGATCTTGTCCGGGTCGTGCCGGAGGATTGACCGCAGCCCGCGCGCGAAGGTGAGTCCTTTCTTTTCGTTCACCGGGATCTGCGTTACGCCCCGGAGCTGGTACTCGACCGGGTCCTCGATGGTGATGAACTTGTCCTCGCCGGTGTTGATCTCGGACAGGGCCGCGTACAGGGTCGTGGTTTTGCCGCTTCCCGTGGGGCCGGTCACGAGGACCATGCCGTAGGGCTCGCGGATGCTCTTCCGGAACCGGCGGAGGTCGTTCCCGTCGAAGCCCAGGCTGTCGAGACTGAGCGTGTTCACGCCGGCGGTGATGGCTTCCTTGTCCAGGATGCGGATGACCACGTCCTCGCCGAAGGCAGAGGGCAGGATCGAAACGCGGAAGTCGATGGTCTTGCCGCCGGTCCTGAGCTTGAACCTGCCGTCCTGGGGCACGCGGCGCTCGGCGATGTCCAGGTCGCTCATGACCTTGATGCGGGACACGATGGCGCTGTGGAACTTGATGTCGATGGGCTCCGTGGCGCTGTAGAGCACGCCGTCGATGCGGTACTTGATCAGGACGTTCTTGTCCGCGGCCTCGATGTGGATGTCCGAGGCCCTCCGCTGGATGGCGTCGAATATGGTCGTGTGCATGAGCTTGATGATGGGGCTCTCGTCCCTGTCGATGCTTTCGAGGGACAGGATCTCTTCGCCCTCGCCGTTCTCCTGCTCCTTGACGATGTGGAACTTGAAATCCTCGGAAACGGCGTGCATCACCTGTTCCGAGGAACCGCTCCGTCTCAGCACGGCCTGGATGGACGAGGGGGTGCTGACGCTGATTTCGACGGGCCTGTTCAGGATCATCTCGAGTTCATCGATGGCCGGAAGGTTGTTGGGGTCGATCATCGCCACGGTGAGGAGGTCCCCGGCGTCTTCCATGGGCACGAACTGGTAGCGCTGCATCAGGTCGACGGGAACGGTTTCAAAGAACTTTTGAGCAATGCGGAAGTCCTGCAGATCGACGTAATTGAGCCCGCGCTGCTCCGCAAGGGCCTGGGCCAGCATCTCCTCGGTGATCAGCCCCTCGTCCATGAGGAGTTCCCCGATGCGTTTCTGCCGGGCCTCCGGTTTCGCCAGGACCTCGCTGATCCGCTCCGGGGACACGAGGCCCTTGGCCGAAAGAATTTCGCCTATCCGTCTTCTCCTGAACGATGTCATTTTAACCTCGATCCCATTTCGAATATCGGCAAATACAAGGCCACGACGATCACCGCCATCACGAGCCCCATGGTCAGCATCAACACGGGCTCGATCATGGTCGTGAGCGTGGCAAGCCTGTTTTCCACTTCCTGGTCGTAGTAATCGGCCACGTCTTCGAGCATCTGCGGCAGGTCCCCCGAGGACTCTCCCACCTCGATCATCCGCACGGTCATGTCCGGGGCGACCCGGGTGCGCTCGAAGGCATCGGCCAGGCTCACTCCCTCGGTCACCAGCTCGCGGGCCTCCGATAACCGGCGGGCCACGGCCCGGTTGCTGATCACGCCGGCGGTGGCGTCGAGGGCCTGCACCAGCGGGATGCCGCCGCGCAGGACCGTTGCCAGGGTCCGGGTGATCTGGGCAAGAAGATACTGGGTAATAAACGAGCGGAGGAGCGGGACCTTGAGCTTTACCTTGTCGAGCGTATTTCTGCCCTGCTCGGTTCTTTGCCATGAATAGATGCCGCCAGCCGCGGCGAGGAGCGCTGCCAGGATAAAGGGCGCGAACCGGGTCACCATCCCGGTAAAATCGACCAATAATCGGGTCAGCAGGGGAAGCGGTCCCGCCTGGCCGCTGTACATCTGGGTGAAGTTCGGAATAACGTACAGGAAAAAGATCGACAGCACGACCACCAGGGCGGCGACGAGAAAGACCGGATAGGCAAGCGCCATTTTGAGCTTGGTCATGACGGCGATCATTTTTTTCTGGTACGTGATGTACCGCCGCAGCACATCGACAAGGGCGCCGCTTTTTTCTCCCGCCCTTACCGTTGCCGTGTAGAGCGGGGGGAAATAGGCCGGGTGCCTGGCCATGGCGTCGGAAAGCGCCGCGCCGCCCTTGAT
>DAIDTZ010000197.1 GCA_027456925.1 Nitrospirota bacterium | reverse complement strand
GATCGTGAATGCGATCAATATCGGTTCGAACGGCAGCGGACAGATCGTCAGCGGCGGTACATACACGTTCACGAACCTTCCCGGCGGCTCTGTTGCTTTGCCCCTCCAGGGAGCATTCTACGGAATAGATGCCGTGGGCTGGTCGTCGCTTACTACCGTCGGAGCATTCGCTGTGCGGCAGACCGTCGATCTGAGCCGGGGAAACGATACAGCGGACATGACCATGCTGCCGCTTCCATAGTCATCATCATTGCTGCTGTTCTTAAGGGCCTTCTGGATTTCCGGAAGGCCCTTTTTATCTTCGTTCGTGATCGCCCTGTTCGCCGCCGCGCAACGCCTGCCTCCCCTCTTCTGAAAAAAAGCTTGCAACAGCAGGGTAAAATCAGTAATATTACAAACGTGAAAAAAATCAGGGACTTCGTGAGAAAATATTTTATTACCGGACTGCTCGTCATCCTGCCGGTGTGGGCTACCTACTACGTGCTTTCCGCGCTCCTCGGGGTGATTGACGGAATCCTCGGGGCTGTTCCCGCATATGTTCTGGGACGCAGGATCCCGGGGCTCGGCATCGTCACGCTCGTCCTCTTTGTGCTGTTCATCGGCGTGCTGTTCGCGAATTATCTGGGAAGCCGGATCGTCAAACTCAGCGATGAACTGCTGCACAAAGTGCCGCTGGTACGGGGCGTTTATTTTACGGTAAAACAGGTCATGGAGACCTTCTCCATGAAACATCAGTTCCGCGGAGTGGGCCTTGTCGAGTATCCCCGCAAAGGCTGCTACAGCGTGGGGTTCATGACCAGTGAGGTGCAGGGTGAGCGCCTCGGTCTTTCCGGCAGGTTCGTGACCGTATTTGTTCCCACCACGCCGAATCCCACGGCGGGTTTTCTTCTCATCCTGCCCGAGGCAGAGGTTGCCAGGATCGATATGACCGTCGAAGAAGGAATGAAGTTCATCATATCGCTTGGATTGGTCCCCATGAGCGAACTCCAAGCCCATAAGCTGAAGCATCCGGAGGAGGTTCAGTAGGTGAAGCCGACGATCGTCATTCTTGCTGCGGGCCTCGGCACCCGTATGAAGTCGAATATTGCCAAGGCCCTGCACCCGCTGGCGGGACAGCCGCTGATCCGGCATGTGCTGCACGCTGCGTTCGGCGTGGACCCCGAACAGGTTGTCCTGGTGCTGGGACATCAGGCGGACAAGGTGAGGAGCGCGATTGCGGATTTCCGGATCAGGATCGTGCTCCAGGCGGAACAGCTCGGCACCGGCCACGCCGTGCAGCAGGCCGTGGAAGCGATCTCCTCCTCGAACGGTCCGGTCATGATTTTGTGCGCTGATACGCCGCTTCTGACGACCAATACGCTCAAGGAGGTCCTGGCGCTCCACGAGAAATCGCGGGCCGCGGTCACCCTCCTCACGACCGCGATGCCGGACCCCTTCGGGTACGGCAGGGTGGTGCGCGGAAAATCCGGCGTCATGCGCGTCGTGGAGGAAAAGGACGCTACCGCGGCACAGAGAAAAATCCGGGAAGTGAACGCCGGCATATACTGTTTCGAAGCCAAGTTCCTGCTTTCGTCCCTTGCCTTGCTCGGGAAGAACAACGCCCAGGGAGAGTACTATTTGCCGGATACGATAGCGCTTGCGCGGAAAAAGAAGCGATCTGTCGCCGCCTTGCTGTGCGGCGATCCGGATGAAGTCCTGGGGGTGAACTCCCGATACGACCTGAGCCGCGCCGAGGCTGTTATGCGGCAGCGGACCAACCGCAGGTGGATGCTCGAAGGAGTGACCATGCTCGACCCCGGCACCATCTTTGTCGGGAGCGAGGCATCCCTCGGACGCGATGTGGTCCTCTATCCGAACGTGAGGATCGAGGGCCGGACGAAGATCGGCGACGCCTGTGTCATCTATCCGGGCACGAGGATCGTAGACAGCGTGCTCGCGAGCCATGTTACGGTGAAAGACTACTCGGTCATCGAGGAAAGCGACGTTTCCGCGGGCGCATCAATCGGACCGTTTGCGCACCTGCGTCCGGGAGCAATGATCGGCGAGGGAGCGCACATCGGGAACTTTGTCGAGATAAAAAAATCCACGATCGGCAAAGGGAGTAAGGCGAACCACCTGGCGTATATCGGCGATGCGACCGTGGGCGCGGACGTGAATATCGGCG
>DAIDTZ010000196.1 GCA_027456925.1 Nitrospirota bacterium | reverse complement strand
ACCGGGAAACAGGATGATCGCCGGCATTATCAGGAGATGTCAAATTAGAAATACAGTTTAGAATCGTTCTTTTTTGCTTGCACCCGACTTCCGCTTCGGTTATACTTCTTTCAAACAGGATAGAAATTGTGCTAATTAAGTTTCTTTAAAGGAGGAAGCTGATCATGCCTGCGACAGCCATCGGTTCATTAGAGTACAAGAACGATTTTTTCTCCATCGTCATTCGTGAGTCCGAGCACCACCCCGGGAGCTACATCTTCTCCAGCGGGATCAGCCTCCCCAAGTTCAACCCCATCATCTGGGGAAGGACCGGCATCTGCTCCAACGCGGCATTCAAGGGCCTGCAGCAGCTTCGTGCCGATGTTTCCCACTTTGCTCTCCAGCAGGGGATCGTGACAAAGGACGCCGACGTCCCCTTCGAATCGGCGAGCGACCGCGGAGACGGCTGGTATCAGGAAAGTGCCCTCCTGATCGAGGACGCATCTCCCGAAGCGGCCCGGGAGATCCTCGCATTCAGCGCACGGGACCTCGTTCAGACGATCCTGTTTGCCTGCCAGCACGGGGTGAAGGTCTCGGCCGGATTGGATCCCGCAGCAATGCAGAGTTTCCTCGAGTCGGTGAGCATCCCGAATTACCGGGAAGCGGCTCCATCGCCGATCTCGAAGCCGACCGGCGAGACAGTTGACGGGAGATGGTAGACCGCAGGTAGTAAATAACAAAAAATACAAAGAAGGCTAAAACACGAAGGCCCGGGATTTTCCCAGGCCTTTGTTATTAAGAAACACCGCCCCCAAGGTCGTTACTGCACGTCCCGGTATCTGAAGCAATCCGCAAAATGATCGTTAACCATCCCTGCCGCCTGCATGAACGCATAACAGCTGGTTGAGCCCACGAAGCCGTGAACTGCCAGATATAGGCATCGAAAGACCCGAACTCCTTCTGGATTTCGAGGAACATTCTTGCATTGAAGAGGGCCGGAGAGATTATCTTCCGTCCTTGATCGGATTAAATGCTGCGCAACGGATGCAACGACGGCCCTCAGTATCTCTACTCAGGAAATGCGATTCCGGACAAGCGGCCGCATTCCGACAGATACTTTTCCTGCACAGCCGGATCCGTCGCAGCCGGGTGACAGTTCCCGGTTTGTAGATGATGGAAATATCTACCCGAGACCAGTACCTCCTTGTCCTGGCTCGCTGCCAGCCACACCTGCGTCCGCGCCCCTTCCTCGACACTGACCGGAGCTCCACGGCCTCCCATCTTCGTGGCTGCCCAGCCGGGGTCCACGGCATTGGACAATACGTCGGGCCATTTGCGCGAAACGGCAAAGGCAAGGATGACATTCTGCAGCTTCGAATCGGCGTAAGCATTCGATGCATCGGTCAGGTCATTCAAGCTCGCGTCGCCGCTTCGATGCAGGCCCGAGCTCGTATAGACCAGGCGCTTCGGCCTTTTGATCAGGCAGGTCAGGATATAGGAGGCCAGGGAGTTGACAACAAAGATCAGCGGCAAGTGGTCGACGGTCCTTGCGCCATTGGGCACGTGATAGATACCGGCATTATGGATCACGGCATCAAAGGGGCCCAGCTCGTTCACCTGGTCAGCAAGGGACTTCGTTTCCGCGATGCTTGCAAGATCGGCGACAACGGCGGTCATTGCGCCCGGGACCTTGGAAAGCGCCTCATCTGCCCGAGCCCGGTTGCGTCCGTGCAGCACGACCTGGTGCCCCTGGCTGACCAGCATCCGCGCCTCCATGAGACCGAGGCCGTCGGCAGAGCCGGTAATGAATATTTTTGACATTTGAGTTTACCTCGAAACCATCTTGGCTCTATAAAGGCTTTTGAAAAAACCTCCGTCCATCCTTCGATGATTTAACGATAACACGGAGAAAATGGAAGGTCAAAGAGAGAAACAGGCAAAGAGGCTGCCCCTAAAAAATGAAAAACAAACCCTTGTTATATTGTTGCGCATATTGTAATATATGGCCAATCTCAAATCAATGGCCCGCGGCCAATAATAAGGAGGAGTCGAATGGAATCAAAGAAATTTTTGTTTGTGCTGTCCCATGCGAAGTCAAATCTCAAGGAAGTGATCGTCATGCTGAAGATCATTTCCAATATGAAGGCATTCGATGACGAGGCGGAGATCGCGGTGTTCCTCGTCGGAGAGGGCGTCGAGCTTGCCAAAAAGGGAGTGGGAAAGTCCATGACCATGGAGCTGGAAGGCAATCAGGTCAATGTCGGTGAACTGCTGGACATGATGCCCGAGTTCAACGTGAAGTTCTATGTCTGCCACGCCTTCATGCCCCTGCATAACGTTCTCAAGGAAGACCTGATCGAAGGCGCGGAGATGAAAGGGAGTTCCTACCTCGGCGAGTTGCTCCTGGCCGGCTACGTTCCCTTCAACATGGCGATGTAGAGCTATCTTTGCCGTCTACACCTCTCCCCCAGGGAGAGGCTGGGTGCCCTAAAAAAGGCCGGAGAAACATTCCGGCCTTTTCCTTTGCACTCTTTCTCGGCTACGACTTCTTCTTGTTTCATCCTATCTGACTCTATATTATTTATATTGTAAGCGAGGAAAGCTTCAGACTGATTAAAAACCAAAACTGGCGCTCTTCGCGCCTTCGCGGTAACTGCTGTCTCCTAGATCAGTAACGACAATCGCAAGGTGATCGATTTGCTTTATCATGGACGACCTCATCGGATTTTCGGGCGACCCTGCATCCCCTGAAGCCGCCGGAACGAGCGGACGATCAGGGGGACGACGATCATCGCGCCAAGAACTATCCACATCGCCGTGTCGGGATCGCTAAAATACCTGCTCAGGCGCAGGGTCGTGATTGCAATGACTACGTAATAGAGCATGTCGCCCGCGATAGCGAAGACCCAGCCCATCAGGAATCCATGGCCCGCAGCCAGCGCTGCGGCCCGCCCGGACATCGGGTCCGCGCCGAAGGAGAACATAACGAGCGCTATGGGACCTGCACCGGTGCCGCTGAAACGGGCCGCGCTGCGGGCCATTGCAGCCCTCATCCTTGCGCTGAAACGGGCGAGAAACGGGACTCTTCCTCCCAACCATGCGAGAAGTTGAAGAACCGGCTCGAATGCGAGGGCCAGCATCATATCGGAAAGCAGGTAGAGCCCGGCGGTCACGGGCCAGGCCAGACCCTTGGACTGGGCGAGCAATACTCCTGCCGGGATTCCGCCCCCGACAGGAATTAGGAAGAGCATCAACACGGAAAACATGATGGATACTAACAAAAGTGCCGGTTAAAGGCAAGCGGCGGGGCGCCCTTCCCGCCGTGGCAAGATAGCTGGACCATTTCCATGCTTCCGGCGCTTCCACCATATTCGCCCGCACCGGATTCAGCACCACGTATCTGCATACTTCCAGCAGGTGGCTGTCCTTCTGTATCAGGATCGCCTTGTAGCGGCCCTGGAACAAGTGACCGGTCCTGTCGTGATACTTATTAAAGAGCTGTGTGTACACACCGTTGAGTTGCCGCATGCCGATGGACAGATTTCCATCCGGTATTTCGATAAGCAGGTGGTAATGATTGGTCATGCGACTAATTCAGGTTGGCGCCATGAAGGTTGCATCGAATCCTTATGCCGGTCCACCGCCATTACTAACCTGTTTGTTTTACGGCGGTTTCGGCATTATCTTTGGTGCAGTAGCAAGTCTCTTCAAAAGAAAACGCTAAAGATACCAGTTATAAAAGTCAAATAGCTGTTGCCATATATAACGGTATCCGTTATAATCTATTGTAGTGATAAATTAAGCCGATGGGGCCGCCTAATGATAAAATCGTTTCGCAACAAGGGCACTGAGGACATCTTTGACAGAAGAAACACCAAAGAAGCTAGAGAAACCTGTCCGCAGCAAATCTGGCGTATAGCACAGCGTAAGCTTGATCAGCTAAATGGAGTTGTTTCCCTGGAATCCTTGAAAGTTCCACCGGGGAATTTACTGGAGGCCCTTAAGCATGACCGGAAGGGTCAACATAGCATACGGATTAACGAACAGTTCCACGTTTGTTTTGTGTGGACGGATGATGGCGTGGAAAACATGGAAATTGCCGATTACCACTGAAGAATGAAGGAGAAAAAGATGGTACGCATACCTAAATATGGTCCGCCGACGCACCCCGGCGAAATGCTGTTGGAGGAGTTTCTCAAGCCTCTGAAAATAACGCAGAGCGAGTTGGCGGAAAAGCTCGGAGTTTCATACCCTCGCATTAATGAACTGATCCATGCGAAACGGGGAATCACCCCTGACACAGCACTTCGCCTGGAGAAACTATTTGGCATGGAGGCGCAGTTTTGGCTTAATTTACAGTTGGCGTGGGATTTATATCATGCAGCCCACTCATCAACAGCAAAGGAGATAAAGAAAATAAAAAGATTACCTGCCTTAGCCCACATCTGAACCGTCTCTTTTCGTGCAAAGGTCCCGACCAGCGACAACCGACCGGGCTTCACCCCGGGCAGGTCAGCCGCGCGTCGCACGGTGGTTCAAACCGACCCACCTTTTAGAAAGGGAGAAAACATGCTTCTATCGAACCCTCAGATCATCCTCGCAATGCTTTTTGCCCTTCTCGGCCTGATCTTTCTTATCATTACCGTTGTCGGGGTCAAGAAGAGGAAATTATTCGCTCCGGCCGCGAGCTTCGTGACCGCGCTGCTGATGCTTTCCTTGTCCGCCCTGTTCGGCACCATAAGCATTGCCATCCAGGGGTACCACGCGTTGACAAGGGAGGAACTTGCGGCAACCGTAAAAGTTGAACCGATTGGCGAGCAGAAGTTCAATGCCCGGTTCTTGATGCCCGACGGCAGCGTGGAAACATTCTCTCTTGCAGGCGATCAGCTGTATGTTGACGCCCACATTCTTAAGTGGAAACCGCTGGCAAACATCTTCGGGCTGCATACCTCCTATGAGCTCGATCGTGTGGCGGGGCGCTATGCAAACCTGAACGATGAGACGACAAAGGTCCATACGGTGTATTCGCTGTCCAGGGACAAGCCCCTGGATATGTTCGTTCTCCGGCAGAGGTTTGCCGCGCTCAATCCCCTGCTGGATGCGGAGTACGGGTCCGCTACGTTTATCAACTCGAACAGCGCGGAGGAATTCAGGGTATTGGTTTCCACGACAGGACTGCTGATCAGGAAAATCGACAAGGAACCCAATCGATAGCTGATGGTTTCTCGGGCCGGGGAGAGCAGAGCTGGACCCGAAATCTCATTACTAACGTGGCGTGCGTTCACGTCGTTGACTATGGAACTCGAAATCATCACGCAACAACCGGCAACGAACAGGGGGCTGACGCCGCTCCTCTTTGTGCATGGCGCCTGCCACGCAGCCTGGTGCTGGGAGAATTTCCTGCCCTTCTTTGCCGAGCGCGGCTACGAGGCCCGCGCATTAAGCCTCCGGGGCCACGGTTTAAGCGAGGGGCGCGAGCGCATCCTCAGTATTCCGACGAACGAGTACGTGGAGGATCTTGCCGCGGCCGTCAACGGGATGTCGGCGCTGCCGGTCCTCATCGGGCATTCGCTGGGCGGCTACGTAATCCAGAAGTACCTTGAAACGCGCGTTGCGCGGGCCGCTGTCTTGCTGGCCTCTGTTCCTGCGAGCGGGTCCCTCAAGATGCTCCTGCGTCTCACCATCCGCCATCCCTGGCGTATGCTCAAATTTCAGGCGACCCGGAGCGCTTACACCCTCGTTCAAACGCCGACGCTCGCGCGCGAGGCCTTGTTTTCTCCCAACCTGCCGCCGGCGACGCTCGACCGGCACTTCATGCGGCTTCAGGACGAATCCTACAGCGCAGGCCTGGATACGGCCCTCTTTAATCTGCCCCGGCCGGATAAGATCCGCGCGCTCGCTCTGCCCATGCTCGTTCTGGGCGCTGCAGATGACGCACTTTTTACCCCGCGTGAAATAAAAGCCACGGCACAGGCTTACAACACGCAAGCGGAAATTTTCCCGGACATGGCCCACGACATGATGCTCGATACCGGCTGGCAGAAGGTGGCTGAACGGATTGTGGCGTGGTTGAGAGAGCGGGGCTTGTAGCCCATCAGTCCAAACTGTAAACAATAAAAAGGGGGCATGCAGCCGTCCCCTTGAGAAATTCCCCATCTTGTAGAGCCCGCCCTTACTTCCCGTAGACGTGGACCGTGTACTGGTTCCCGGTGCGCAGAACGCTGAAGTACTCAAGGTCCGCGAAATAGAGTTCATGCAGTCGTTCTTCTTCGCGATATCGCCGATGGCGGGAATTACAGCACAAGGCGGAACAGGGAAAGGTCAGCGAGAGACAGGATGTTGCCCGACAAGGTCGGCCATGCGCTCTTCTTTTGCCTCGATGCTTTGGAGCAGTTTGAACTGCACCTGAGCGCGGTGAAGATTGTGGAGAGGGTTCTTGATCTTGAAATAGGTGTCACCCTGGAGGTAATCGGCCAGGAAGCGGATGCCGAGCTCGAAAGTGATGACCTTTACCGACAAAGGCAATAAGACGATCTCGGCCCGCGTAAGGAACCCCCCGGCTTCCTGCAGATAGCCGGCCGTTATTGCCTCGAAAAGGGCCAGGTCGAGCCCGACAGCTTCGAGGTCCTGCGCGTCCTCTCCCGCGGGGTTTGCCGTGGACCGCACGCAGTCGCCGAAATCGAAGTGCACGATCCCCGGCTTTACCGTGTCCAGGTCGAGCATGCACAGCGCTTCGCCGGTTGCGGCGCGGATCATGACGTTGTTCACCTTGGGATCGTTGTGCACGACCCGCAGCGGAATTTCTTTTGACGCGATGCGGTCCGTCAGCATCGGCGCCAGGGACCTTCTCTCCCCGACGAATTCGGGTTCAACAACGATCCCGGAGGCCCGATTTTTTATATCCGCCGCAAGCGCAGCATCGAACTCGGCAAGATATCGCGGCGTAACATGGAACCCCGGAAGCGTGTCATGGAGTCTTTCCGCAGGCAAATCGGAAACCAGGGCCTGGAACCTTCCGAGCCCGCGGCCCACTTCATAAGCGTGCTTTGCGCCGGCGACCGTATCCAGCACCAGGCCGGACTCGATGAAGTGGAACATCCGCCAGTAGGCCCCCGATTTGTCGCGAAAGGAGGACCGGTGATGCCGCGTGTGGACGAGCGCCGGCGTGACCGTGTAGGGGTCCGCAATGCCTTCGGCGCGCAGCTTTTTCGCGATATGCGCCGTAACGAGCTCCACGTTTTCCATCACCTGGCCGGGGTGGGTGAACACCGACGTGTTGATGCGCTGAAGAATGTATTTGCGCAGAGCTCCGCCGTCGCTGAACTCGCACAAATAGGTGTCGTTGATCAGGCCGGAGCCGAAGCGCCCGGCTTTCACGAGCGTTCCGGGGACGGAAAATTGCGAGATGATGGAGTTAAGCATTAATTCTAAAAGGTTTCTCCTTCGACAGGCCTCTCCTGCACACCCCGTTCATCCTTCGACAGTGCTTCGGCAGGCTCAGCAGAGCGCTCAGGACGAACGGGAAATCGACAAACCTGAGAATAACCGGATAAAAGCAAACCCTACTTCCTCGCCGTGATCAAAAACACCGGGAAAGCGCGCTTCCCTTTCCCCTCGATGTCCTTCGTCATCGTCGCTGCCGTGGTATCGCGGATGTCGTGAAAACCGGCTTCCTGGAGCAGCGTCTTCAGCCGGTCCCGGTCGAAACCGAGATGAAAGACCCCGGTGTTGTCGCCGTGGAACGAGCCGTCCTCGGCATCGAGATCAGCGAAGCACACCCGGCCCCCGGGAACGAGAAGCTCCTGCCATTGCCGGAAC
>DAIDTZ010000195.1 GCA_027456925.1 Nitrospirota bacterium | reverse complement strand
GCGTGAACCAGAGGGCGAAGAGCCCCAGGATCGCCGTGGCGGCCATGAGCAGCACGGTGAGCTGTGAGTTGATGAAGTATTGAGTGATTTTGCCGCTAATATTTAGTTTCATGATAATTCCACGTTTGCCACGGAGTCACGGAGGCACGGAGAAATTTCAAAATATTAGTTCTTCCTCTGTGTCTCTGAGACTCTGTGGCTGATGATTTAGTTCAGGTTTTGCGCAATGACAACTTTTTTCCCGTCGATGCCGGCGGCCTGCTTGCTCACGATTACCTTGTCGCCGGCTTTCAAGCCTGTCACCGCTTCGACGGAATCGCCCTGTTCTTCACCGAGCTGGACCATCTGGAAGACGGCGTTCCCGTCAGCGGACACGATGTAGACGCCCGAAAGTCCGGACAGGGTGACTACGGCCGAACGGGGGACGAGGATCGCGTCACGCTTGCCTGCGGTGAAAAGGGCCTTGCCGTACATACCGGTGATCAACCCCTTGTTGGCCGGGATGTCGATCTTGACCACGAAGGAGTGGGTCCGCATGTCGGCTGCGGGGACCACCTGCGCTATCCGGGCATCGATGTCTTTGCCGGGCACGGCGTCAATCCTGACCGTCACGTGCTTGCCCGGTTCCACGAACCGGAGGTCCTGTTCCCTCACCGTCACTTCGAGCCTGAGGTTCTTGTTGTCTTCGATCTTTAGGACCGGCTGGCCCGGCAGCGCCATCTCCCCAAGGTTGATCTTTTTCTCCATGATCTGGCCGGTGATCGGCGCGGTGATGATGGTGTAGCTTTCCATGGCTTTTGCCGCGTTCAGGCCCGCTTTGGCTGATTCGAAGCCGAGGGTTGCCTGGTCCATTTCCATCTGAGTGGCCGCCCGCTCGTCAAAGAGGCTTTTGATCCGGTCGTACTGGAGTTTGGCGTTGTTATACGCGGCCTGGGCCTGGTACGCTTGGGCGGCGATCTCACCGCTCTCTATTTTAAGAAGCAGTTTGCCCTTGGTCACCTGATCCCCCTCGTTCACGGTGAGGGCCACCACCTTGCCCATGACCTTGCTTGAGAGCACCGAGGTGTTTTTTGAATTGAGCGTCCCGGCAGCTGATATGACGGCATCGATGCTCCTGGGTTCGACCGTAACAGCAGAGACCTGGACCGGAGTATCAGCCTTCGGCACGGCCGCATAGCTGGTCTCTTTGCCGAAGGCCATATACCCGATGCCGAGGACGGCAAGTGTAAAGGCAATGGATGCGCCATAGAGGGTTTTTTTATCCATATTTTTGATTTTATCTTTTATGCTCGTGATATTCATTTTGTTCTCCTCGTTTATTGCTAATTCCGCATTCTACATTTCGCATTTACAATGTTCCCACTGCCAGCTTCAATTCCGCCTGGGCGATGTTGTTGTCGTAAAGGGCCTGGAGCGCGTTCGTCCTCGCGCGGATGAGAGAACTCTCGGCGCCGAGCACGTCGACAAAGGTCGTCATGCCCGTTTCGTACCGTTTTTGCACGATCCGCAGACCCTCTTCGGCTTCCTGCACCGAGGAGGCAGATGCCGCGATCCGGTCGAGGGACGCTGTCACGTTGTAGTATGCCTGCCTGACCTGGAGCTGGACCGCGGATTTTTGCTGCTCTTCCATGGATTTCATCCGTGTGCTTGTTGCGAGCGCTTCCTTCACTTTCGACCTCGTGACGAGTCCGTCGAAGAGGTTCCACTGGACCATTGCCATCACGGCCCAGCTTTTTGCATCATCTCCCGCGGGCTTGTCGCTGTTCCAGTCCACCTGGCCCATGACGTTCAGGCTCGGGAGGTAATCGGCGCGCGCCATGGACACGGATTTGTCGGCGTTCTTCCGGTTCATTTCCATGGACAAAAGGTCCGGCCGTTTGGACGACGCCTCGTCGAGCATGGCGTTCAGCCCTGTTTTCATGTCCTGTGTCGTAAGCGCTCCGGACACGTCATACTCGGCGCCCTGCGGAACGCCCATGGCAAAATTGAGCGCCGCTGTCGCGAGTTTCACGCCGTTCTCGGCGCGTGTCAGCATTTCCTTCACTTCGGCCAACTGCACCTTCGCCCGGAGCAGGTCCGACGGGAGCACTGCGCCCGCCTTGTACCGGGCCTGGGCGAGTTTCACGTTCGCTTCGCTCGTTTCAAGCGACTGGAGCGCGACCCGGTCGTATTCCCTGGCAAGCAGCAGCCCGTAGTAGGCCTTGATCACGTTGTAGACCGTTTCCTGCTTTGCCCGTTCGCGGTCCTGGAGAGACGCCTCCTTTGCGAGCTTTGCCTGGCTCCTGCCGATGTATTCCTTGCCCCCGTTAAATATCGGTTGCATGACCGAGAGCCTCGTGTTGTAGTTCGAGATAGCCTCGGGATTATTTATGACCGAGGGGTTGAAATCAGCCGGCGTAATGATCTCCTGGTTCAGCTTTGTCCCGAGCGCCATGAGCGGGTTGTCGGTCCTGCTCCAGGTCTCGGAGATCGCCACCTTGGGCAGAAAACTGGATGTCGACCTGAGGATACCCGCGTCGGCGGCCTCGATCTGCGCGTCAGCAGCTTTGAGGCCGGGATTATTGTCCAGCGCCGTGCTGATTGCCTGCTCAAGCGTCAGCGGTTCCGCGGCGTAGCTGTAGTCAGCCACGAGGAACGTCAGCGCCAGGACAAGAATAAGGTAACAGCCGTATACCGTGATTTTGCATTTCACGGATTTTGTTTTCATCTGTGCTAGGCTTTCGCCAGAGAAGCAGTGCGTGCCATATTCCATAATACGATCCCACCTTCGAGATTTTTTACCTTGTACCCCATGCGCGAAAGATGTGAGCAGGCATAGGCGCTTCTGTTTCCGACCTTGCAGTAGACTACGATCTCTTTGTCCTTGGGAAGCTCCTCCATGCGGTATCCGAGTTCCTGGAGCGGGAGCAGATAGGAGCCTTTGATGGCCTGCGCAGCATGCTCCTGGGGAGTCCGTACATCGAGCAGGAGAAAGTCTTCGCCTGCTGTTATTTTTTGATTCAGTTCTTCAGGTCCAATGTTCTTGCATCCATTCGTGTTGAAAAACATGTTGCTGTCCTCCTTACTTTCCCCTGGTTCATCCCCCGGCCTCTTGAAACGTTGTCATTCTTTGCAGTTTGTAAAGAAGCTCGAACAATGGACACTGCCAGGGGTATTCCTCCGGGGTAGGAAGGAGAGGGGGATTGACAGTGCCCATTGTTCATGCTTTGCTCCTCATATTACAATGTCCGTGCCAAAATGAAATATGTTGTTTTTACAGCATGTTATTATATGCCATGATTGTCGCGGATATTGAAGCGGAAAATTTTGTCGAATACGATGAGAGGCCAATTATGACCAACCTGTTGATTTGGTTTACTTTATGACATTCGACATATTTGTCCCCTTGATCATGTTTTACCGGATTGTTTGTCGAAAGAAGCAGTTAACCTCCGCGCCCCCTATGTTTGCGGAATAAATTTCCCTCAAGATTTTATTCTTGAACCGGCCCCTGCTTTGTGTTAAATTTGACACAGTTTTTTCGGGGAGAAGAGGATGAAAAAAAGACTACTGTCTCTCACGCTGTTTGCGGCCATTGGTCTTTCGATTGCCTATGCAGAACAGCCTGCTTCCCAAGAGTACACCCGGGCGAACAAGTTGTTCTCCCAATCGAGATATTCCGAAGCGCTTCCCCTCTATCAACGATTATCGAGCACCCACGCCAGTAACGTACCGTCCGGCACTCTCTCTCAGCGGATCGGCGACTGTTTTTTTCAACTCGGGAACTATCAGAACGCGATTGATGCATACCGTTCCGCTTTAAAGAACCAGAAACGCGCTGAACAGGCTCCGACCCAGTACTGGATCGGGTTCAGTGCCTTTCTGCTCGGCAACGATGCCGAGGCTGCTGCGGAATTTCTGAAAATCCCGGAACGCTATCCGGAATCGGGCATGTGGGTCAGCACGGCATACTACTGGGCCGGGAGAGTATGCGAGCGCATGGGCAAAAAGGAACAGGCAGCCGCTTACTATCACAAGGCTGGAGGGAAAGGAACGTCGTTACAGGAGCGCTTTGCGCTGAAGAAGGCGGAGACACTAAAAAAGGAACAAGCAGCAAGGGGCAGGCAGCAAGGGGCAAGTAGCAAGGGGCAAGTAGCAAGGCTTTTCCTTGACCCTTGACCCATGACCCATGACCCTTGAC
>DAIDTZ010000194.1 GCA_027456925.1 Nitrospirota bacterium | reverse complement strand
CATCCAGAGCGACCAGTCCGAAGTCAAGTCTTTCGGCGTTGTGGGCACGAGTAGGTGGTGCGGAAACACAATGACCAGCTTTTTTCCCTTGTTCGCCCCGAGCGTTTCATCAAGCCATTTGAGGCGGGCGGGCCCCGCTTCCCCGTAGGGTTTTCCCTCGGCCGTGACATCAAGCCCGATGACGGTCACCCCGCGCACAGGATCGAAGGTCCATGACGAGTTCCCGGGCCTGAGCCCCTTCCCGTTCCATATCTTGAGATACTCCTCCCGTCCCAGTTTGGAAACCCCTGTCACCGGAGAAACCTCCGTATTGCCGAGCAGGATGTAGTAGGGCATGTTGAGATGGGCCGTCCATTGCTGGAACACGTCGAGGGACGCCTTGTCGTTCGGACCATAGTGGATTTGATCGCCGCCGAACACGACAAAGTTCAGCTTCGGCAACCGGGGGAGCTGCCGGAGCGCAGCGATGAACAGGGCGACGCTCTTCTCCCGGTACTGCCAGTTGCTCTCGCCGTTCACATCAAGATGCAAATCCGTGATGTGAGCGAAGCTGAACTTGGGAATCGCCGCCGCTTCGGCAAAGGGAATGAACACCTCTCCGGCCGCAAGCAGAGCTCCCGCAGCAGCAGCCCCCTTGATAAATGTCCGTCTCTTCATGAGCACCTCGTAGCAATCAGGATTCGAATTCTTTTGCGTGTCTTCAGCGGTGTTGCGCGTGGAACAGAGAAAACGCGGGATGTCTCGGGCAAAGGAGGTCAAATCCTCTCTGGCTGTAAAATTGACATATTACGCACTGGATGTCAAGAGTAAAAGGAGAAGGAAATGCAAAACCGGCGGGGAAATGTCCTGTTGAAATTGCCCATGACCTATGTTATCTTATCAAACATATGAAGGAACTGCTGAGACAATTGCCCTCGGTTGACGAGATCCTGAAGGAGAACAGGGCCAAACAGTGGCTTGAAACCCACCCGCGGGTCCTGGTCCTCGAAGCCGTCAGGGCCGCAATCGACAAACAACGAAAGGCCATCCTCCAGTCAGCTGCGAAGGGAGAGGACCGGAAGACCGTCGCTCTCTCCGAGTTCCTCGATCAGGCCGAGACCGTGCTTCACGAACTTTCGGAGCCGAGCCTTCGTCCCGTCATTAACGCAACGGGCGTCATCGTGCACACGAACCTCGGCCGTTCCCCTTTGTCCGAAAAAGCGATCCAACGGGTCGTTGAAATAAGCCGCGGCTACTCGAACCTCGAATACGACATCACCGCGGGCGAGCGCGGCAAGCGCCACGTTCACGTGGAGGGCACGCTCACGCGTCTGACCGGCGTCGAGGCCGCCACCGCCGTGAACAACAACGCGGCGGCAGTGTTGCTGTGCCTCAACACCCTTGCGCGCGGCAAGGAAGTCATTGTGTCCCGCGGCGAGCTTGTGGAGATCGGCGGCTCCTTCCGCGTGCCGGACGTGATGGAGCGGAGCGGAGCGATCCTGCGCGAAGTAGGCACCACGAACAAGACCCACCTCAAAGACTACGAAAAAGCGATCAATGAGAACACCGGACTGATCCTCAAGGTCCATACAAGCAACTATAAAATCGTCGGGTTCACGAAAGAGGTCTCCCCGGAAGAGCTTGCGAAGCTCGGCAGGAAAAACAAGATCCCCGTCATGTGGGACCTGGGCAGCGGCAGTTTCATCGATCTGTCCACATATGGGGGCGCGGGCGAACCCACGGTCAGGCAGGCAATCGATTCCGGCGTCGACGTGCTCACGTTCAGCGGCGACAAACTTCTCGGCGGGCCGCAGGCCGGCATGATCCTCGGCAAAAAAACCTACCTCGACGCAATTCGGTCCAACCCCCTTGCCCGGGCGCTCAGGATCGACAAGCTCACCCTGGCCGCGCTCGACGCAACGCTCGGCCAGTACCTTGACCCGGACAAGGCCGCGAAAGAAATTCCCACGCTCTGGATGCTGATTCAACCCTTGAGCGAGATAGAGCGGAAAGCCGGGCTCATGGCTGACGGCTTCAAAGACAGCGGCAATAAAGAACTGTCGATAACCATTCAGGACGACACGTCCCAGAGCGGCGGCGGCGCTCTTCCCACGGGTATTTTCCCGACCAAGACCGTCTGCATCCGGCACGGGCAATTGAGCGCAAATCAGATCGAGTCCCTCCTCCGCCTCGGCAAGCCGCACATCATCACGCGCATCAAGGATGGCATGGTCATCTTCGATCCGCGGACGCTGAATGACGAGGAGATCGGAAAGATCGTGGAAACAGTAAAGAAAATAGTCACTACATAAGGTCGGCCACGGAGACGCAGAGAAAAACAAGGGATAATACGATCATCAGACCGCGGGAAGATCAAAAAATCAGAGTATTCCTTTCTCTTAGTACTTCCCCTCCTTTTTCTACATGCATTCTCCGTGTCTCCGTGACTCCGTGGCTGAATTAATTATTATCCTATGAAATACATCATCCTCGGCACAGCCGGACATATTGATCATTGAAAATCTACTCTCGTCAAGGCATTGACCGG
>DAIDTZ010000193.1 GCA_027456925.1 Nitrospirota bacterium | reverse complement strand
ACTTGCAATCCCCCGGCTCCTGCCGGAGGGGGCTCCACTCATGCCATCGTCGAATTATCCTGTATGAACTTTTCATAATCCTAAAAACGGCATTTGACACTGATAAAATCTGATAAGAGTCGGATAACGGCGGATTTTTTTCAAATAGTAGCTCACCTAATAGGTGATTGCCTTGCTTTCGAATTTATCCGCTTTTATCATATATTAATCCGATTCTTCCGTGTCTAAATGCTTTTTCTAGGATAATATGCTATAGTTATCCACTTCATCAAAAGTCCATGTAACCACGGGCTGCGAAGGGAACCATCAAATGAAACAGGACAGCTTTACCTTGCCTCGAAAGGCACTCCTCAGTCTCATCCTTCTTACCGTTGCTTCCGGCTGCGGAACGCTCTCGAACGGCCGCGGGTGGGGACAGGATGCTACGCTCTCTCCGGGCTGGGAACGCGTGGGGCAAGCTGCATGGAGTGCTGCCGTTGCTCCGGAGACCTGGGCGCCGGCCGCGGGCGCATTGGCCGCTCGTACGGGCCATGCAGACCAGAATCTATCAACATGGGCCGTACAGCATACGCCTGTCTTCGGGTCGCCGCAAAACGCGAGCCGCATGAGCGACTATATGCTCGGTGCCGCAGGGGCCGCATGGGTTGCAACAGGACTGGCGGCGCCGAGCGGGAACAACGGCCAGGAGTGGATGGAAGCAAAGACCAGGGGCTTCGGCATGGAAGGAGCCGCGGGGGCCGTTACGCTGGGCGCGGTCGAGGTCCTCAAGAACACGGCGCACCGGACGCGGCCAGATGGTTCCGATAACCAGAGTTTCCCCTCCGGCCACAGCGCCGGCTCGGCTTTCTTCGCCGCCGCCGCCTTGCGGAATATCGACGCGCTCTCCCTGTCCGCGGGGGCGACAACGGCGTCGCGGATAGGACTCGACGCTTTAACCCTGGCAACGTCCTGGGCCCGGGTGGAGGCGAACCAGCACTATCCCTCCGATGTGCTGGCCGGAATCGCCATCGGACACTTCTTCGGCGCGTTCCTGACCGATGCCTTTCTCGGCCTCGATAATCCGCGGCATGCCCTGGTGCTCGTCGAACCGTCGCGGGAGGGGGCCCTTGCCATGATCCAGTTCGATTATTAAAGACCGTAAAGCGCTTCGCCGTGTCCTTCGGCGCGGAAATCAGACGCGAACAAGCCGGGACCAAAAGGCGCCTCTCGCAGAGCACGCGGAGGACGCAGAGTAAAAAATCTGAAATCCTGATTTTTACTTCGAAGGTGCCTGGGCTTTTCTTCGCAATCTCTGCGCCTCTGCGGGAAATATTGTTGCCCTTCCACCGGGTTTTCTGATTTGACGGATTAAATGGCTTCGGGGTTGACACGCGGTACCGGACAGGCTATCTTTTTACCAGGAGCGCGCGATGCATCGTTATCGCGAAATCATTCTGCGTACGATTGAGAGGGAGACAAAATGGGCAAGTATTCTATCGACGAAGTCATGGAAATGGCGGTCCAAACGGAAACGCTCGGCTATCAATTCTATTCCAGCATGGCGGAGAAATTCAAGAAAGACGGCGGCTTGGCGAAGCTTTTTACCACACTGGCAAGCAAGGAGAAAACGCATGAAAAGATCTTTACCGGCCTGAGGGACTCGGTAGCCAAGAACGGTGTTAAATTCGAGCCGGTCCAGTGGGAAGAGGTGAGCAACTACATGCGCGCGTTCGTGGAATCGGAGTTTTTCCTGGGCCGCGGCAAGGCCCTTCCGTCCATGGACCACATCAAGACCGTGAACGACGCGGTCAAATTCGCGCTGGGATTCGAAAAAGAAACGCTGCTCTATTTTATGGAACTCCGTTCGATCGTCAAAGAGAAAGATGTTGTGGACGAGGTCATCAACGAGGAAAAAAGCCATATTCGCTGGCTCGACTCATACCGGGCGGGCCTGGCGAAATAAAGACAGCGGGAAAAAGATCCAGGGAGCCGGGGAAGAGGTGAAAAGGCCGACCTTCTTCCCCGCTCCCTTGATGCTCGGCACCCGATTCAAGGCCGCTCTCTGTGGCTCGGTGTCTCCGTAGTTCTCCTCTCAGCCGTCTTTTCCTTCAACATCTCCCCGACCGTAACCAGGGTAAACCCTTTCTTTCGCAGCCCTTCGATGACCTCCGGCAGCAACTCCGCCGTGTGTACGCCTCTCCTGTTCACATGGAACACGATGATGCTGCCGCCTTTCGCGTCGTGCAGGACAACACGGGCGATCCTTTTCGCCGAAAGCCCGGGATCGGGGTCGCCTGAAGCGATATCGAACTGGATGGTCGTGAGGCCTGCTTTTTTCGCGAGTCAGGCCACGCGCTCGTCCACCTCTGCGAAAGGCGGCCGGAAATACTTCGGAGTTTTCCCCGTGGTTTTCTTTATGATTGCCTGGGTTCGTTTCAGCTCGCGGAGGACCCGTGCATCATCCTTCTCCAGCAAATGCGGATGGTAGTAGCTGTGGTTCGCGATCTCGAACTGCGGCTGGTCTGCAAGGTACTTCGCCTTTTCCGGGTTTTTTTCCACCCACCTGCCGCTCATGAAAATCGTGGCTGGGACTTTTTCGCGCAGCAGGACCTCTACCACCTTTTCATCATACTCGTCCGCCAGGCTCGTGGGGCACGCGTCGAAGGTAATGGCCACGAGCTTTGAATTTCTCGGGCCGTGTTCGATGATGGGGGCGCCCGGCGTTTCTGCAAAAAGCGCGGATGATGCGGCAAGAAAAATACAAATGCCGGCGATGATCGTCATATTTTTTTTCATTCTGTCTTCTCCTCGATTCCGTATTTTTTCAGTTTCTCCAGCAGCGTCGAGCGGGCGATCCCGAGAAGCCGGGCGGTGATCGAGCGGTTTCCTCCCTGGCTTTTCAGTACGCCGAGAATATAGTCTCTCTCGACATCGACAAGATGTTTGACCGGGGCGTGGTCAATTGCTCTCAATGGCCCGGCTTCGCGCTCTCGATCGGGCTGCATGCCGGTGATCTCCCTGGGCAGCAGTCCTGCGTCCAGGGCAACGTTTTTCGTAAGGACCATGGCCCGCTCGATGATATTCTTCAGCTCCCGCACATTCCCGGGCCAGGTGTAGGCCGTCAGATGGGTCATGGCGTCGGCTGTAAATCCGGTACTGTTTTTTTTGAGCACTCCGTTGTAGTAATTCACAAAATGCTCCACCAGAAGAGGGACATCGCTCATCCGTTCGCGGAGCGGCGGGATATCGACGGGAAACACTTTAAGCCGGTAGTACAGGTCGCTCCGGAAACGCCCTTCCCGCACGGCCTGCTCAAGGTCCCTGTTGGTGGCGGCGATGACGCGCACGTTTACGCGGATATCCCGGGTGCCGCCGAGGCGCCTGAAGCTCCGGGTCTCCAGAACGCGGAGGAGCTTGGGCTGGACCGCGAGCGGCATTTCCCCGATCTCGTCGAGGAACACCGTGCCGTTGTCCGCGACTTCGAGGAGCCCCGGCTTCTGCTCCCGCGCATCAGTAAAAGCGCCGCGCTCATGGCCGAATATTTCGCTTTCAAGCAGCGACTCGGAGAGGGCGGCGCAGTTGATGTCGAGGAACGGACGATCACGGCGGGCGCTCTGGCGATGGATCTCCCGGGCCACCAGCTCTTTTCCCGTGCCGCTCTCCCCCAGAAGCAGCACGGTGGTGTCGGAATTCTCCGCCATCAGGTCGATCATGTGGCGCAGCCGGTAGATCTCCGTCGACGTTCCCAGGACCGTGTGGTCCATCCGCTGCTGATAATAGAGGTTCTCGATCCGGAGCTTGCGTGTTTCCATGATGCGGTCTGCGAGCGTGCTCAGTTGCAGGAGGTCGACGGGTTTTACCAGATACTGTTCCGCGCCGAGCTTGATTGCTTCCACGGCGTTTTCGATGCTTCCCCAGGCAGTCATGATAATGATGGACGCGGGGCAGTGCCGGGCTTTGATCCGCTTCAGGACCTCCAGTCCCTCCATATCGGGCAGATGCAGGTCAAGCAGAATGATGTCGGGAGGGTTTTTCTCCGCGTGGGCGATCCCCTGTTCGCCGGTGTGCGCCTCGGCAACGTCCCACGTGAGTGAGGTGAAGTGGTGGTGAAGTGCCCTGGTGATCAGGGCCTCGTCATCTATGATCAGAATGCTCGGCATAGGATTACATAATAAACCCGGGGTGCAGCGTCATTAGATGCCTAACAAACGTTTTTTTTCCGGAATTTCCCGGTACGGCAGCTTTATGGTCACCGTCGTTCCCATCTGTTCTTTACTTTCAACAATGATTTCGCCGCCGTGGTCCTGGGCAATCTTTCTGCAAATGGGCAGCCCCAGACCGGTGCCCTTGGGTTTCGTTGTGTAAAAGAGGTCAAAAATTTTGTCCTTCGCGTCCGCGGAGATTCCCGCGCCGGTATCACTCAGCTGAAAGATGATATAGCGGTCTTCCAGCAACAGCCGGGCGCCGATCGTACCGCCGGGCGGCGTGGCATCCATGGCATTCCTGAGCAGATTCAGGAGCAGCTGTCTGATCTGGTTCGGATCGAGGTATGCCTTTATCCGCATTATGCGCCCGATGTCGCTGAATGCGATCTCCCGGCGCTCCAGCTCACCCTGGTGCATGCTGAGCACATCCTTCCACAGGGCCGCTATATCGCAATCTTCCCGCTGCAGCTTCATGGGCCGGGCGTACACGAGCAGCTCCTCTACCAGGCTGTTCATCCGCTTTGTTTCAGACAGGAGCGCTCGAACCAGGTCACGGTGCGCAGGGTTTTCCACTTCGCGCTCCAGGATCTGCCCCACCGAGCTTATGCCGAAAAGAGGATTCCTGATCTCATGGGCGACGCCGGCCACGACCCGGCCCATGGTGGCAAAGCGCTCCTTGTTCAGGAGTTCGGCCCTGAGGTCCTTGAGCTCCGAGAGGTCGCGGAACACGACGATGACGCTTTCCTGTTCCCCGGGGGCGCTGGAGTAATAAGCGCTGGAAAAGCCGATTGGGACCAGTGACCCGTCAGCCAGCCGTACTTCGATTTCCTGATAGGGCCCGACGGAGAAGGCGAGGAACGCCTCCGTCTCCGGGTAGAGGTCCGTGAGCCGCTTGTCCACGAGGTCTTCCTGGCGCGCCCGCAGAATTGCGGCGCCCGCCTGGTTAACCAGCGTGACGGCGCCGGCCGGGCCGATCAACAAGATTCCGCTCGTCATGCTCGACAGGATGCCGCCGAGCAGGTTGGTCTGGCGGGCCAGTTCGAGGTTCTGGTTTTTCAGCTCCTCGCTCAGCATGCAGACGTTGATCGCCATTGCGGCCTGATTGGCAAGAAGCATGAAGGCCGCTATTTCAGCGTCGAGAAAGGGCATGGCGCTGCGTTTGTGCGCCGAAAAAACGCCGAACGTGCCGTTTTCGTTCCTGAGCGGCACTGCAAGCAGTGAAGGAAGGCCGCGGGACGCGACGGCCTTCCCTAGGAGCGTCGTGTCATTGTGAGCGACATTGTAATCGGCAACGAATTCATTATCATGACGCAGGGCGCCGCCGATCAATCCTTCCTCCACGGGGAGCCGGCTGGGGCAAAAGTCGCGGTCCTCGCCGGCGTCAACGCAGCAACCGGCCATACGCACCAGTTCACTGCCATCGGGAGACACCAGCCAGAAAGCGCAGGCGTCCATGCCCGCAAATTTCAAGGCGGAATCGGTGAATACCTTAAGGGCTTTTGTCAACGTAAGATCGGCAAGGGCCGCAGCGGTCACGCGATGCAGCTCCAGGAGTTCCCACACCATCTGACGGTTCTCGTCGTGGAGCCGGTGGTTTTCAAGGGCCGCGGACATCTCAGCGGCAAGGATGCGGAGCACGCTGATCCGCTTGGTGCGCGAGGTCTGCTTTCCATCATCTGCAACGACAACCAGGATGCCGATGACCGGAAACACCGGGCAGGACATACAATAGGCCAGTTTGTTGCCGTAGGTTTCCATTATCGGGCTTCCGCAGAGGGTGTTGTCCTCGAGCCAGCAGGGCAGATCCTGCTTGTCGTACGCGGGACAGTCCGACTTGCTGCAGCTCATGATCTGCCAGCACCTCCTGCTGTTTGTGCGGTTCAGGAGCGGGATGCAGCACAGGTCGCGGGGATGACCAACGCGGCTGTCCAGGATTTCCACCTTGCCCCTCCGGACCAGGCTGACGAACGGGTCGTTGTTTAACAGGGACTGTCCCTTGAACGGGACGAGGGCGCCTGCGCCGGTGTCCCGTTTGATGTCGAGCCAGACCCGTTTCCGGTCCACCAGGCAGAGCATGGTTCGTTTGTACCCGAGCCCGTGGGTAACTCCCGTCATGAACCGGTCGAGCAGTTCATCGAGCGACAAGTCGGCGTTGAATATTTTTGTCGAGAGCCGCGATATCGTCGCCATGTCGCGGCTGTACGCAAAGAGACGGTCCGCCTTGTCCAGCGCGTCATCCGCCGCGGCGTGAAGCGCGGAGGTTCGATTGTTGATCTTTTCTTCAAGTCCTTCATAGGATTCTCCCAGGCGAACAGCCATGGTATTGAAGGCCTGTGCCAGGTCCTGCAGTTCGTCCCGGGTGGACAGCGTGATCCGCTGCGCGAGGTCGCCTTTTCCGATGCGTTCAGCACCCTGCGTGAGCGTTCTCAGCGGCCCTAACACAACCATCCGGATGGCCAGGTAGAGGACGCCGCCGAGCAGGGCAACGAGGAAGGAGAGGAACAGCGCCAGCTGCCGGGTGCTGGTTTGTATTTCCCGAAGCTCATCCTGGCGGGAGAGCGAGATGAGGAGCACGCCGAGGACCGGTTCGGCGTTCCGGTGGCAGGTCTTGCATTCAGGCCCGCTTTTCAGCGGATAGAGGATGGTTTGGAGCGGAACGACGCCCTGTTCCTGAAAGGAAAATTTCCTTATCCTGCGCAAAGACGTCCTGAATGCGCGGGTCACTGCTGCCGCCCTTCATGCCGAAGGCGGCATGGCCGTCCTTGCCGAGCACTTCGAGCCGCATCAGCCCGTGAGTTTCCCGCATGCCGTTGATCAGTTCGAGGGTGCTGCGCGGCGTGCCCCTCATCATGTTGGCCCTGAGGTCCGCGTAGATCGCAGAGGCGAGTATATGCTGCTGTTCGCGGGCCTTATCAGCAAGCAGTCTTGCTTCCAGCCGCATGATAATGGCGGACAGCACACCCAGGAAAAGGATGAGGACCCCGAGGACAAGGAACAGGAATTTAGCGTGCAGTTTCATGCGCAACATGCTGCAACAATACTATACCAGCTGAAATGGGAGGTCAATGGAAAAAGGCCGATTTAACGGGGAAAAGAAGGGGAGCGCTTGCAGAGGATGGGATTCCGCATTGCCCGTTCCCTTCTTCAAACCCGTATCGGGAGGATGACGACGGGGATGCCCTCATTGTAAAATCTCCTTTGTACGGCGAAGATTGTGTAGTTATGGAATACGCCCGAAAAAATAGTCGACTTCGGAAACACAAGCTGTCCTCCGAAGAGAATCGCGTTCGGGAACCGCTCCAGGATTTGCGGCGTCAAACCGGCGATCTCCTCGACGACATCAGTGCCGAAGGAAGAATAGCTTGCGGCGTAGTACCCGTGCCGCCTCATATACTGCACGTAGCGGTCCAGTTCTTTTTTTACCGCCGTCTTCATATTGGACATCTCCTCCGCGCCCTTGAAGTTCCCGGCGTCGACCGTGCCGACCTGGAGGAACACAAAGTTTTTGAACGTCCCGCCGAAGAGGCGGATGATGCTGAAGAGGGTGTGGAGTCCCAGCCCATTAAAGCCGTTGACGAGCAGGATTGCGGTCTTGTCCTGGGGATCGTACTTCACCTTCAGTTTCGTGTCCGATGTTTCACGGGCAAATTCAGGACCAACGGGTTCCGCCACGTTGACCAATTCATCAAGCCGGTTCAGGAGTTTGAACGTGTTCCGGTAATGGCGCTTCGTGAGCAGGGCGATGCCGACAAGCGCCCCGGTGAGGAGCATCGTGATCCAGCCGCCTTCGTAGAACTTGAGAATTGTCACGGAAATCAGGATGAAAAAAGTGAGTGTCATGCCCACGCCGTTGATGAGCAGCTTTTTCTCCCAATGGGCCTCTTTGCCCCGGACCTGCCACCAGTGGCGCACCATGCCGAGCTGGGACAGGAAGAAGGTGATGAACACGTTGATACTGTAAAGGACGACGAGATATTTCACCGAGCCGTTGGTAAGGACCAGGGTGACGAGGGCCGCGCCGCCCATCATCAAGATGCCTTTCTGGGTCACGAGACGGTCGGAAAGCATGGCGAATTTGGTCGGGAACCAGCGGTCGAGCGCCATGTTCGAGAGCACGCGCGGTCCATCAAGGAACCCCGTCTGGGCCGCTACGAACAGGAGCGCTGCCTCGGACAAAAGCGTAATGAGCACGAAGACGGTACCGCCCTTGCCCCATCCCCGGGTCATGGTCTCGAACAGCACGGCGTTCAATGTCTTTCCCGATTGCGGGACGACGCGGTAGAGAAGGTAGGCGATCATCAAACCCAGCACGACCAGCGCCAGGGAGATTGCCATGTAATGCATGGTGCGTTTGCCGGTCTTGACCTTCGGCTCGCGGAGAATGGGAAGACCGTTGCTCACCGCCTCGATTCCGGTGTAGGTGCCGGCCCCCATGCTGTAGGCGCGCATGATGAGCAAGAACATGCCGGCGAACCCGAGTTCGGCCTGCGTTTGGACTACATCGGCCCTCGTGGAAGCGACGACCGCGCCGAAGTTTCCCAGGTTCGTGACCACGGCGTAGCCGATGATGAACGCGTGCGTGAGGACAAAGGTCAGGAATATCGGCACCAGAGGGAGGACCGATTCTTTGACGCCGCGCATGTTCATGGCGACAAGGACGAGGACGCCGAAAAACGCGAATGTGACCTTGTACGGCAGCCAGTGAGCGGGAAGAAAACTGAAGAGCGCATCGGCGCCGCTGGCGACGGAAATCGTGATCGTGAGCACGTAGTCGATCAGAAGCGCCGATCCCGAAACCATGCCGGCAGTAGGCGAGAGCAGTTTGCTTGCGACGAGGTAGCCGCCGCCCCCCGTGGGGAAGAGCTCGATGATCTGGGAGTAGCTCGTGGCGATGATGAACACCGTAATGCCGGACATGAGCGCGACAAAGACGCTCAGATACACATGGCCGTGAACGGCCAGAAACGCTTCTTCAGGGCCGTAACAGGACGACGACAGGCCGTCAGCCCCGAGGCCGATCCAGGCAAAGAATGCGATCAGCGTCAGCTTATGGAAAAGCGACGTGTCTTCTATGTTATGCTTGCCTCCGAGGATCAGGGTCTTGAAGCGTTTGACGATCGGCGGTTTCTGTTGCTGCTCCATAACAAGATCTCCCTTACTCTTCGGGGTCAAATTTCAGCCGGTACCCGATGCCCGGTTCATTCATGAAAAAACGGGGCCGCGTGGGGTCGTTTTCCAGCTTGTGCCTGAGTTGGGTCATGTACACGCGTAAATACTGCACCTCGTTCACGTGCGCCGGCCCCCAGACGTCCTGCAACAGCTGGCGATGGGTGATGACCTTGCCGGCATGCCGCACCAGCACGGTCAGCAGCTTGTACTCGATGGGAGTAAGATGCACCTCGGCGTCATCAATGAACACCTGCCGCTGCGCCAGGTCAACGCGCAGGTTCTGAAGCACGAAGACCGCCTCCTGTTTGCCAAGGGTCTGACGCGCCACATGCCGGAGCGCCACCCGTATCCTCGCCATGAGCTCGCCGGCGCTGAAGGGCTTCGTCAGGTAGTCATCAGCGCCGGCGTCGAGGGCCTTCACTTTATCCTGCTCCTGCTCCCTCGCGGAGATGACGACGATGGGAGTATGCGTCCACTCCCGCAGCCGCTTCGTGACTTCGAGGCCGTCAAGATCGGGCAGGCCCAGGTCGAGGAGCACCACGTCGGGATTTCGTGAGGCCGCCTGCATCAGGCCCTCCTGGCCGTTTGCCGCTTCCACCAGGCGGTATCCGCGGCTCTGGAGGGTGATGCGCAGAAACCGCCGCATCTGGGGTTCGTCTTCGATCAGGAGTATGAGTTCTTTGTCGTCGGACATATTGTAATAAGAGGGTCAAGGGTCAAGCAGCAAGGGTCACAGTTACCATGGCACATGCTATTTGCTACTTGAACCTGACGTTTCTTCTTCCCGCTTCGGCGCCGGCGGGAGTCCAGCCGCCGACAGGGTAAAGCGGAACACGGCCCCGCCGCCCTCGCGGTTCTCAGCCCATATCTTGCCGCCGTGGGCGTTGATGATGGTGCGGCAGATGGCGAGCCCCAGGCCTACGCCGCCCGCGGTCCCGCGGCCGCGCACGAATTTTTCGAAGATGCGCTCTTCGTCTCCCGGAGAAATGCCGGGGCCGCGGTCGGCCAACGCGACGGTAACCGTATAAAACGACTCAGACGCCGAAAGCTCCAGGGGCGTTCCCGTGGGCGCGTATTTGATGGCATTGTCGAAAAGGTTCATCAGCACCTGCTCGATCAGCAGGCCGTCAAAGGGAATGAGCGGCAGGTTCCCGGGCAGGTTCACGGTAACGGGATGATCATTCAGCCGGTCGCCGAGGCGGTTCAACACCACGCCCACGATCTCCTCGAGGGACTGCCATTCTTTGTTAACCTGGATGGCCCCCGATTCGAGCCGCGTCATATCGAGGACGTTCTTGATGATCCGGTTCAAATGATCCGCTTCTTCCTGGATGGTCTTGACCAGATCAAGACGGCTGTCCGTGTCGAGCATCACATCGCGCTGCAAGAGCGTCGTCGCCGCCCCCGTGATCGCCGAAAGCGGCGTCCGGAGATCGTGGGAAATGGAGCTTAAAAGCGTGTTCCGAAGGCTTTCCGTTTCCGCCTTGAGCAGCGCCCGCTGGGCAGCCTCTCCCAGGAAGGAGCGCTCAATGGCGATGGCGGTCTGGTTCGCAAATGCCTCCAGGTAATGGAATTGTTCCGGCTCGAAGCCGTCCCGCGCTGATTTCGGAAGAATGCCGATGACGCCGATGACGCCGCCCGAGGCGATCAGCGGTAAATATAATGCCTTGGCGCCGGGCAGCGTGTCGGAGCCCAGTCCGGCAGGCTGGCGGTGTTCGTACACCCATTGCGCGACGCTCAGCTCCTGCTGCCCGGGAAAGAAAGCGAAGGTCCCGCTGGTGGCAGCAGCGAGGCGGTGCTGGTCGGCGGGCAGGAGAATCGAGATTTGGCTGTCGAATACTTCGCCGATGTGCTTCATGGCGATTTCGGAGAGCCGCATCACCCCCCGTTCGCGGACCAGGTCCCGGCTCAGGTTGTACAGGGCCGCGGTCCTGCGCTCGCGCAACCTCGCCGCTTCCGCCTGCTGGCGGACCCGGAGCGTAAGCCTGCTGACGACGAAGGAAACGACGAACATGACGGTGAAGGTGATGAAGTACCGTGCATCGCTCACGGCAAAAGTGTAATAAGGCGTGACGAAGAAAAAATCAAAGGCTGCGACGGAGAGGAGCGCGGTAAAGAGCGATGGTCCCTTGCCGGTGCGGCTTGCCACGAACACCACGCCGAGCAAATACACCATGGCGATGTCGAGCCGTTCGAAGTAGGGAAACAGGAGCCGGGCGACGCCCGTGGATGCCGCGACGGTCACGATACTCCAGGCCCATTCGCTCTTGCGCCAGGTGCGGGTCCTCGCCGAGGGCTCCCGGTGTGCATGGCGTTCAGCAACGTCCCCGCTGATGACGTAGACATCGATGTCGCCGCTGCCCCGGACGATCTCGTCCAGTGGCGACCCGAAGAGCTTGTCCTTCCACCGGGGATGGGTGGGTTTGCCGATGATGATCCTGGTCACGTTCCTGCCGCGCGCGTAGGTGAGGATTTCCTCGCTCATACGCTGACCGGAGAGTGTAACAATCTCGGCGCCGAGGCTTTCCGCAAGCCGCATGTGGTCTGCCAGCTGTTTTATGTCCTGCTCCGAGGACCGGACCCGTGATGGGGCCTCGACGTGCACGGCGATCCACTCGGCCCGAAGTCCCGCTGCCAGTCTCCTGGCAGCATGGATCAGACGGACCGAGCGGGGGTTGTGGCCTACACATACCAGAATGCGTTCCCCGGCGGGCCAGATATCCTTGATTCCCTTGTCCTGCCGGTAGACCTGCATCTGCTCGTCCACACGATCGGCGGTGCGGCGGAGCGCGAGTTCCCGGAGCGCGATCAGGTTGCCCTTGCGGAAAAAGTTTTCGACGGCCGCGGCCGCCTGCTCCGGCAGGTACACTTTGCCTTCCCGGAGGCGCTGCAGCAGGTCGTCGGGGGGCAGATCGATCAGCTCGATCTCATCTGCCCGGTCGAGCAGAAAATCGGGCACGGTCTCCCGGACGTTGACGCCGGTGATCTGTGAGACCACGTCGTTCAGGCTTTCGAGGTGCTGTACGTTTACGGTAGTGTAGACGGAAATGCCGGCGCCGAGCAGCTCATAGATGTCCTTCCAGCGCTTCTTGTGGCGGGAGCCGGGAACGTTCGTGTGGGCAAGCTCGTCAACGAGAATGACGGCGGGTTTGCGAAGGAGAGCGTTGTCGAGGTCGAACTCCTTTAAGGCCGTGCCGCGATACTCAACGTTCCTGCGCGGCAGGGTTTCCAACCCGACGAGGAGCGCCTCGGTCTCCTTCCGGCCGTGGGTCTCCACGAGGCCGACCACGATGTCCGTGCCCTCCGCGCGCTTCTGGCGGGCCGCCTGGAGCATGGCATAGGTCTTCCCCACGCCGGGAGCGGCGCCGAAGAATATCTTCAGCTTCCCTTCGCGGCTCCGTTCGGTTTCCCGGCGCACTCTGTCCAGCAACTCATCGGGACTTGGCCTGCGTTCTTCCATAGATAAAAAAACTCCATAGATCAACAGAAACTCTTTGCTTTATATTTTCCCATATTTTGCCGCACTTCGGGGAGTTTTTTACTATAGACAAGACGGCATTAAAATGCCGCTAAAAATGGGCAGGAAAGCATTAAAATTGTATAAAGACGGATTGGGGAGGAGTTGGCGCGGAGTTCGTTGTTTTAGTCGAAAGCATATACTCTCCTTACTTACAGCTTTTTCCCGGCGATATTATCAGGCTCGCAACACCTCCCTTCTTCGCGATGTCACCGGCCTTGATCTCGCCTTCGAGAACCTCTCCTTTCAAATAATCTTCCCCTACATAAGCCAGCACCTTGATCGTTCCCACTTGCTTGAGTTGGTGATCTGTACTTTCACGGTAGACAACAAGAGTGTCGCCCGCATTGATCACCTGCTTTACGTCCTGCGTTCCGCTCTGGAACAGGCATACTACTGAGCCCTTTACCATGATCCCCTTGGCAGCCTTTTCTGTGTGTTCTTCTTCAAGGGGGGACCAGGAAACGGCGTTTACAAGCCGAGGAACCCCCAGGGATGAGAGCAGCAAAACAGCGAGAAGTTTTCCGAACTTTTTCATGTTTTATTCTCCATTGTTATTTCCGCTCGTCGAGCGCCAAGTTCAGTTCCAGGACATTTACCACCGGCTCACCGATCACGCCGAGCCAGCGTCCCCTGGTGTTCTTGGCAACGATGTCGCGGACCGTGGCATCATCGAGTCCCCGGGCCTTTGCCACGCGATGGACTTGATATTCAGCGGCAGCCGGGCTGATATGCGGATCCAGACCGCTGCCGGAAGCAGTGACCAGGTCAGCGGGCACCTTTTCCGCATTTGCAGGATCGGCAGCGTGCAGAGCATCTACGCGCGCCTGCACGGCCTTCATAAGGTCGGGGTTGTTCGGCCCGAAATTGGAGCCGGACGACGATCCGCCGTTGTAAGGATAGGGGGAGGTGGCAGAAAGTCTTCCCCAGAAATACTTCGAGTCCTCAAATTGCTGGCCGATGAGAGCGGAGCCCACGGGTTTTCCATTCTTCATGATGATGCTGCCGTTTGCCTGCCTCGGAAATACTATCTGTGAGATCCCGGTTACTGCCAGGGGGTAGACGATACCCGTCAGGATCGTGAATACCAAAAGGGACATGAGTGCATTGCGAATCATGGTAAACATGAATACCTCCGTCTAAACAATATGCATTGCCGTTACAAGCATGTCGATCAGCTTGATGCCGATGAACGGCACGATCAAGCCGCCGACGCCGTAGATCAAAGCGTTGTTGCGCAGGACCACCGAAGCTCCAAGGGGCCGGTATTTCACGCCGCGA
>DAIDTZ010000192.1 GCA_027456925.1 Nitrospirota bacterium | reverse complement strand
GAGATAGCCGAGGGTAAGAGCTCCGATCGATGCGATCAACACCACGCCGGCAGCGATGTCCTTGGCGATTTTCGCCAGGGGATGGTATTCCACGGAGATCATGTCCACCGTCGTCTCGATGGCCGTATTCAGCATTTCCATCGTGAGGACCAGCACGATCGCCATGCAGAGCAGGATGAACTCGGTCCGGGAAATATTCAGCACCAGACTCAGGACGAGGGCGATCAGCGCTGCGTAGAGATGGTAGCGCATGTGCCGTTGCGTCTTGACGGAATAGATGATCCCCTCGATTGCGAGGTTGGCGCTCTCGGTCCAGGTTGTCGGTTTCATTCCATGGTCCTTTTCGTCAGCAGCGATTCCATCCGTTGCATCTTTCGGGCCTGGGCCGGGCCGCGCTCATGGTCGTACCCCAGCAGGTGGAGCAGCCCGTGAACGAGCAGGAACTCGATCTCGCGCCCGAGCGAATGACCCCGTTCGCGTGCCTGTCGTTCGGCAACGGGAACGGATATGACGATGTCTCCGAGGAACTCCGGCTGCAAATCCGCGAAGGGCCCCTCACGCAGGGCGAAGGAGAGCACATCGGTGGTCCGGTCCATGCCGCGGTAGTTCCGGTTCAGCGTGCGCATGGTGCGGTCTCCGGAGAAAAGGACGCTCAGCTCTGCGTTAGGAAGCCCGAGACTTCGCAACAGGGTCGTGCGCCTCGTTCTTATTTTTGCCGTCGCCAGCTTTCTTTTCTTCTGGATGTTTTTTATCCTGATATTCACTGCGTTTCTTTTCTCCGGGAAACCCGGTGCCGGGATAGTCGATGCGATGGTGAAAAATGCCGCTCAGGATGAGATTAAAACTCCGCGAAATGTCCCGCAGGTCCTTGAGCGTCAAGTCGCACATGCTCAGTTGGTCGTCGAGGAAAATACGGGTAATCACGCTGTTCGTGAGCGCCTGGATCCGCTGGGGCGAGGGGTCGTCGAGGGTCCTCGACGCGGCCTCCACGGAGTCGGCCAGCATCACGATGGCGGCGACCTTCGTCCGGGGCCGCGGGCCCGGATAACGGTAATCCTCCTCGGCGGTAGCGACGAAGGGCTGGAGTTCCTTTGCTTTCTGATAAAAATAGGTGATCAGCGAGGTGCCGTGATGCTGGTGGATGATGTCGATCACTGCGGACGGCAGCTTGTGTTGCCGCGCCACCTCCACGCCTTCCTTGACATGGGAAGCGATGATGAGGCTGCTCATCGAGGGCATAAGGCGATCGTGTTTATTCTCCGTCCGACGCTGGTTTTCGATAAAGTACTCCGGCTTGTGGATTTTTCCCACGTCATGGTAATAGGCGCCGACGCGGGCAAGAATCGGGTTTTCCCCGATCGCCTCGGCCGCCGCTTCCGCCAGGTTCCCGATAACGATGCTGTGGTGATAGGTACCGGGGCTCTTATACACCAGTTCCTTCAGGAGTGGGTGGTTGGGGTCGAGCAATTCCAAAAGCTTGATGTCCGTGGCGATATCGAACACCGTTTCGAAGAACGGCAGGGTCACCGAAACAATCATCGTAACTCCGACGGCGCCAAGGAACCCGGCTGAAAGATCGTACCAGATACGCATCATCAGCTCTCCCTGGTAGAGATCAATGCCGAAAATGACCAGGAGATTGACGAGCATCGTAAGGGCGCCTGCCTTAAGCACGGCGGTCCTCTTCTTGCATTGGATCACGCTGAGTGCGGCGACAATGCTGCCCAGAAAATAGTAGATCGGAATAAAAGGATCGCCATGAAAAGAGATGCCCAGCAGGACGCTGACGACGAAGTAGAAACCCAAGGCCAGGTGAAAATCAAGGAGCAGACTGACCAGCATGGCGCCCGCGGCAACGGGCAGAACAAAGCCGATCGTCATAAAGTCCAAACGGAGCTTGTCGGCGAGCAGGGAGAAAACCTGTTTCGCCGCTTCAGAGACGGCGATCGTCAGCAAGAGCAGGAAGGCGAGCAGAAGGATTTTCTTCGTGTCCCTGATGAGAGCGGGGCGGTATCGCCGGATGTCCCGGTAAAAGAGATAGAAGATGATGAGGACCAGGCCCGCCAGTCCTGCATAGGCGTGCAAGCGGTTGCTGATGCCCTCGCGGCGGCCTAGTTCCCCGAGGATACTGGCCGCACGGTCCGTCACCCGGTGGCCCGATTCAACGATGAGTTCTCCCTTGTTCACCGTGAAAGATGTCGCGGTCTGGCCCGAATAAGGGGATTCGACGATGAGGGTATAGGGCGCCGTGATGGACCGCGTGGCTAGGTCCCCTTTTTCCAGGACCGGGATGCGCGGCAGCAGAATGAAGGCAAGCAAAGCCGCCGTCACGAGGGCGATGCCGGCATTAAAAAAAGAAGATACCGGAACCCCCCCAG
>DAIDTZ010000191.1 GCA_027456925.1 Nitrospirota bacterium | reverse complement strand
ATCTTCGACCGCCTCGAAGTCGAAATCGCCCGCGTGGTCATCAGCGATCTCATCGACAACACCTTTTATGCCTCGCTCTATCTTCTCCATAACAACAAAGAGTTCCATATCGATTCCCGGCCCAGCGACGCCATCGCGATCTCCATTCGCATCGGCGCGCCGGTCTTTGTCGAGGAAGAGGTGATTGCCAAGCAGGATTCGTCTATGATCGATACGTGGATGAAAAACCTGGGAGAAAGCGGCAGCGGCGGCGGGACTGAATTTAACGCCTAAAGACCGGTCACAGCATTACCACCCGTTCACCCGCGTGCAGGCCCTGGCAACGGGCTCTTATAATTAATTAAAATCCGCAAGCCTGGTCCTTCCGCATCCAATCTACATCCCCCACCGAGGCGATAGGTCGTTCTCGACCCCCATGCTGTCCAGCACTCTTCCGACGACAAAATCGACCATTTCGGAAACCCTCTTGGGATGATGATAAAACGCGGGCATGGCTGGAATGATGTGGCAGCCCAGTTCCGCGAGCGTCAGCAGGTTCCTGAGATGAATGGCGGAGAGCGGCGTCTCGCGCGGTACGATGATGAGCTTTCGTTTCTCCTTGAGCGTGACATCGGCTGCCCGTTCGATGAGCGTGGATGCGTAGCCGTGGGCAATGGCCGAAAGAGTCTTCATGGAGCATGGGATAACGACCATGGCGTCGACCTTCACGGAGCCGCTCGCGATCGCTGCATACATATTGTCCTCGTCAACGTAACTGATCTGCCCCTCTTTTGCTTCGAGGTGCTTCTCAAGCGCGAACTGGATGTCGGTCTCGGAGCCCTTCAGCATGAGCCCGGTCTCGTCGTTCAGGATCGACAGGCCGTTTCCCGAGATCGACAGGTAGAGGGAATGCCCGCCCTTCACCAGCACCTGCAGCAGTCTGAGAGCATAGGGAGCGCCGCTGGCGCCGCTGATTGCTATGGTATAGATTGCCATGATACACACCTCTTCTTTCAGGGCTCCGCACAAGCCGAAAGGGCTTAAGCTGCCGTTTCTGGTTTCTTGATGTTCAGCAGGGAGAGCAGCACACCCGCCAGAAGAGCAATCCCTGCCCCCATCCCGAACGCCGCGGCTGAGCTGAACCGCTGCCACACGAACCCGAACAACAGGGACGCGGGGAAAGCGCCGACACCGATGGTCAAATGATAGAGTCCGAAAGCAGACCCCCGTAAATGCGGCGGGGCAAAATCCGCCACGAGCGCTTTTTCCACCCCCTCGGTCAACCCGAAGTAAATTCCATAGGCCGCAAAGAGCGCCCAGGCATGCCAATGCTCTGTGGCGGCGCCGAACCCCGCGTACACGAGCGCGTAGACGACGTATCCCGCGACGATCACTTTTTTTCTGCCGACCCGGTCCGAGACGATCCCGCCGGGGACCGAAAAAGCCATTTTAACGATGTGGAGCACGACCCAGATCATGGGAAGGAGCGTGACCGGGACGCCGAGCTGCTGGGCCCGGAGAAGCAGAAACGCGTCGGTTGAATTGCCCAGGGTAAAGACGAGAATGATAAAAAGAAATTTTTGAAATCCGAGAGGCATCTCACGGAGCGAGGAGCGGAAGCTGAAAACCGCGGACGGGGCTGACGCTTTCGGACCAGCCGCCGGCGTTTCCTTCAGTCCGAACAGAAGCATTCCCACGGCAAGCACGCCCGGAATAACGGAAAGCAGAAAGATCGTCCTGAGGTTGTCGTGGTACAGGAGAAGCAGGGCAGTGGCTGCCAGCGGCCCTACGATCGCCCCGCTGTGGTCCATGGCCCGATGGAAACCATAGGCCTTGCCCCGGAATGCCGCCGGCGTGGAATCCGCGATGATTGCGTCGCGGGGAGATGTCCTGAGTCCCTTTCCTACGCGATCGGAGAAACGAAGGGCAAGGACATGAAGCCATGAGGTGGAAAACGCAATAAGCGGACGGATGATGTTCGAAAGTGCATACCCGGCAACGATCCAGCCCTTGCGTTTCTTCACCCGGTCCGAGAGATAGCCGGAGTAGAGCTTCAAAAGCGACGCCGTCGATTCGGCGATGCCCTCGATGACCCCCAAAGCCTCCGGCCCGGCCCCCAGCACGGCCGTAAGAAAAACCGGCATAAGCGGGTAGATCATCTCCGACGCGCCGTCGTTCAGAAGGCTCACGAAGCCGAGGATAACAACATTGCGCGTGAGACCTTTGCGCCAGCCGGCAGTGGTTTCTTTCGTTTCAGTCATGATGAATACGGACTTTACCTGAATTAACTTTTTTTTTCAAGTCCAACTCTTTCGGCTGTCAAGCCGGGAGAAAACTGTACATCGCCGGGTATTAAATCCACTTCACCTTCGGGTCTTTCTTCGGAGGCCGCGGCGGATGGGCCTTCGGGTAACCGAGGAGTATGGGGCCGAAAATGGCATCGCCCTCCTTTAATTCCAGAAGACCGCCTACTTCCTGGTCATCGGTAACCATTGCTCCGAAACCGACCCAGCAGCTGCCGAGTCCCAGCGAGGTTGCGGCAAGCATCATGTTTTCGCACGCCATGGGACAGGAATGATCGGCATACATCCCGCTGCCGATGACAAACACGACCGTGGGAGCGGAGTAGTACACCGGGTCCGGCAGCTCGGCATAACGCTTCTTGATCGCCTCATACCGCTCCGGATCGACGTCTTTCACCTTTTCCGTAATCATTTTCGCCTTCGGGAGCGCGGCGGCAAGAAGCTTTTTCTTCGCTCCTTTATCCTCGACAACGACAAACCTCCAGGGCTGGCTGTTCATTGCGGACGGCGCCTCATTCCCGGCATCGATGATTGCGCTCAGAACGTCCCGGGGAATGGCCTTCGTCTCATAGGCCCGCACGGACCGCCGTGCCTTGATCGCCTTGATCACCTGATTCATAGTAATCTCCTTTCAGGACTGTTTTATCTTTCCCTTTCGAGAAATATAGCATAAACCACCCGGTTCTCACAGTCTTCCCTTGTTCCCCGATGCCGATTCTGCATTCCGACAGCCCTGCCTCGTACGAGAGCTGACGAGCACAAGCGGCCTGCCAGGGCGCCGCGACGCGTTTTCATTTCTCCTCCGTTCTCCGGAAAGCCGCAACGCGCCGCTCGATCCTTTTCCCGTCACGAAAACACAATGCACCGTGAGATTCTTTTTGACAATCAGCCCCCATTCCTTTATATTTAAATCGAAGCTGCCGTACCCCTGCGCCATTACCCCAATAAGGAGAGCATGCATGATCCCCACCGTTGAATGGAAAGACGGCATCGTCCGGATGCTGGACCAGACAAAACTGCCCCTCGAAACGGTCTATAACGAGTGCAGAGATTACGAGACTGTTGCAAAAGGGATTAAAGAACTGTGGGTGCGCGGAGCGCCTGCCATCGGCGTATCGGCAGCAATGGGCCTCGCCCTCGGCGCGCGGCAGATAACGGCAAACTCTTTTGACGAATTCTGGCCCAAGTTCGAGGAGATTTGCGCTCACATGGCCGCGACGCGGCCCACGGCGGTGAACCTTTTCTGGGCCATCGACCGGATCAAAAAATTCGTGCAGAAAAACAAGGACAAGGACCTTAATGCCATCAAAGACCTGCTCGTCCGCGAGTCCCAGGAAATGATCGATAACGACATCGCGACGAACAGGAAGATCGGCGCCAACGGCGCGGTCTTTGTCTCCGACAACGACAACATCATCACCCACTGCAACGCCGGCTCCATCGCCACGGCCGGCTACGGGACCGCCGAAGGAGTGATGCGGGCCGCCGTGGAAGACGGGAAAAAGATCCACGTCTACGTCGACGAGACCCGCCCCGTGCTCCAGGGCGCCCGCCTGACAACGTGGGAACTCATGCAGGAAAACATCCCCTGCACGCTCATTACCGACAACATGGCCGGCTACTTCCTGTACCGCGACATGATCGACCTGGCCATCGTCGGCGCCGACCGGATTGCGCGAAACGGCGACGTGGCCAATAAGATCGGCACCTACAGCCTCGCGGTCCTCTGCAAGGAGCACGGCATCCCCTTCTACGTGGCGTAGCCGCTGTCGACGATCGACTTCAGCATCGAATCAGGGGCCGACATCCCCATCGAGGAACGCGATCCCCGTGAAGTGACCCACGTGTTCGGGAAAGTTCAGATTGCGCCCGACGGGGTCAAGGTCGCAAACCCGGCCTTCGACGTGACTCCGGCCCGGTATATCACGGCCATCATCACCGAAAAGGGCGCGTTCCAGCCGAAAGACATTCACAAACTTGCCGACGGTAAACTCGACCCGGAGAGATTCAGACTCTAATAGCGCCGTCACCGTCTCCTGCTTAAAGCCGTTCATCGCAAACGCCGTTGTGAACACGGTACGCTGTACGCGGTACTCGCATTACGACGCGGAGGGCTGAATGAAGCAGACCGTTCTCCACCCGAAACATGAGCTCTTGAAAGCAAAGATGACGGACGTCCAGGGCTGGCAGGTCCCGCTCCAGTTCTCCGACGTGCAGGATGAATATCACGCAGCGCGCGCCGCCGCGGGCCTCTTCGATATCAGCTACCTGGGCAGGATAGAAGTGCGGGGCGCGGGCGCCGTCTCGCTGCTCCAGAACATTATCACCCGGAACACGGCCAGGATGGCGGAGGGTTCCGCCCATTTCGGCCTCATCTGCAACGAGGCCGGGTTCGTCCTTGACGCCGTCCTCGTCCTCCGCCTTGCCGCGGAAAAAACGTCGCAGGACCGCTTTCTGCTGTCCACCAACGCGGTTAATACCGACAAGATCCTCCTCTGGCTCAAACAGCACGCATCCGGCGATGTCGAGATCACTGACAGGACGCTTTTCACGGCCCACCTGTCTCTGCAAGGCCCGCATTCCGGCCAAATCCTTGACAAACTGACATCACACCATGTTAAAAAATTGAAATTGCGGGCAGTCCGGGAAATGCCGCTCCTGGACACGCACATCATCGTTTCCCGTACGGGCTATACCGGCGAACAGGGCTATGAATTCATCGCTCCCGTTGATAAAGCCGGGGCGCTCTGGGACGCCGTCATGGACGCCGGCAACGGTGAAGGCATTCTTCCCTGCGGATTCGCCTGCAGAGATCTTCTGCGCCTGGAGATGGGGTACCTCATGTACGGAAACGACATCGACGAAACCCGCACACCGCTTGAAGCAGGCCTCGATTCCTTTGTCGATTTCAAAAAGGAATTCATCGGCAAGGAAGCGCTGCTCAAGCTCAAGGCCGGCGGGACAAAAGAAAAGCTCGCGGGCTTTGTTCTCCTGGACAAAGGTCAGCCAAAAAGCGGGGGAAGCATTTTTTCGGAAAACCGGGAAATCGGCGTGGTCACCAGCGGCTGCCAATCTCCCCACCTCCGCAAAGGCATCGGCCTGGGCTACGTCGTAGCTCGTTATTCCCAGCCGGGCCAGGAAATTGAGATCGAGGTCCGGGACCGCGAGATCGCCGCAAAAATTGTCGACCTGCCTTTTTATAAAAAAAAATAGTATAGCCGGACCGCGCGTTTTTACAACCCTCTTCTTCTTCCTCGTCTTCAGCAACTTAAACGAAGCATCTTGAACTCTCAGATCCATGAGCCCCATAGACCGGCAATATTCCAAACCTTCCCTTTCCGGCGGCAGCCGGCAATAACGGGCCGGTGCTCCCGTGCTTTCGGCGGGTCGGAAGGACCCGAAGCGCGCCAAGGCGTACCAGGAAAACCATGTGGGACGAATCCCTTTTTCTCAGCACGGCATACCCCTCGGGACGTTCGTCGAGACCCGCGTCCCGCCTATCGGATTCGTGCTTGGAGAGCGAGAGGTTCCGGAACAGGAGTTTCTTGACGGCAAGATAGTTCTTTTTCGTGCCAACGGGGATCCTGAGCACATAGCGCCCGGCATAAGGAGGCGTTGTCAGGCCCTGAAGCTCCGGATTCAAGTCCCTGATGGCTCCATAGGTGCAGCCGGCGAAGACAGCAATGTCCTCAAGCGCGGTGTTCCCCTTGATCCGCACTTCCTCATAACGGAACGATTTTTTATTCTTCACCACAAAACCGTATTGTTCCGGGTTTCTCGCGATTATGACCGCAGCCAACAGCCTGGGCACGTAGTTTCTCGTTTCCCTCTGGAGCAGCCGGGAGTCGTATAGGCCGGGCAAGCCGTTGTCCGGTGACTGAAAGAGCGCTCGTTCGATCTTTCCTGCGCCGGCGTTATACGATGCCAGGGCCAGATGCCATGATCCGAAGCGTCTATACAGGTCCCCCAGGTATTCGGCCGCCGCCTTAGTGGATTTCACCGGGTCTCTTCGTTCATCGACCCAGTAGTCCATCTTTAGTCCGTAGGTCTTTGCGGTCGCCGTCATAAATTGCCAGGGGCCGACTGCCCGGGACCGCGACACGGCGTTCATGCGCAAACCGCTCTCGATCATCGCCACATAGACGAGGTCTTCAGGCAGTTTTTTTTCGCGGAAAATCGCTTTCATGAGCGGAATAAATCGTGAAGAATGGTCGAGCCAGGCTTGAAACAGCGGCTTTCCTGATGTCGTAAAATAGCGTACCTGTTCGGCCACTCGCACGTCCGTGAGCGCCTGAACATCGGATGAAGCGGATGAAGCAAAAAATTTCTCGATATCAAAGGCGTCGGCACTGTCGGGGATAGTATGCGGAGGCCGCGTTGCAACGGGAAAAGTTCCAGAAGTGGTACTGCCCGAGGATGCGGCATACTTATGCAAATTGGCCGAAACTTCCGCTTGGATAAGAGAGGGCCACGATAGAATGCCTGCAACAAGTAGGAGGAGGATCGTTCTGTTCATTATTTTGTCTCCTTTTATGCTGCCGGAGGATACCTTCTGCTGATGAAGACGGAAGATAAAAAATGAACAGCCTTCGTGCAAATAAATTAAGCCGGGATCACTTCCTGTTGCTGCGTTCAGACTCCTTTTTCTGATAAATAACGACTGTTTTTTATATGCTACTTTAATTAGACCCGCAAAACGACACCCTGTCAAGCGAACTAAAGTATGATTAAAAAGCGTGTCCCGTCGTTATGATATATTTAAAACAGTAACAGACTGCAAGGAAAAGGAGGAGGGCAAATGAAAGCGCTCGCAAAGAATTTGAAATACCGACCGGAACGGGAAAGGCTGACCGAAGCCTATGAAGTGAGGGCCTTCAGGGATGAGGAAGAAGATTCCCGCGTGGTCGAAACCGCTTTCTCGGGAATTCCGCAGGCAGAGCAGGGCGCATTCCAAAGCATCAAGAGCAGGATCAGTGGACATGGCGAACAGACCATCGTTCCCGATGATTGCCAGTTCGGCGACAACGACCTCTGTTTTGTCGAATCGTAACTAGCGGAAAAAATGAAAGCAATAGTTCAACGGGAGTGCTCATGACCGCGAAAAGAGAGGGACCGTGCTCCTCTTCCTTGTTTTTACCGAACTATAATAACTCTTCCTTAAGTGTTAATCCATCTGTTCGAAGACACCCACAACAAAAACAAGCTTACTGCACATTCACAACCTCAGCCCCAGCCATCACCGGATGAACAGAGCAGTAGCGCCCATAGGAACGTGTCGCCAGGAAATGCATGCAAACCTTGTGGCCCGCGGGACATTCCCTGAGCCGAACTTCCCGGTACTACTCGTGACAGCCTGGGATGCGCACCATTGACGCCATCGTCGTCATGTCAGAGACGACGAGGCAGCACCATGTTCCGTGCCCCTTTGCCGGCTTCTGTTTTCACCAATGCGCCGGCAGCCTCGCCGTAAACAAGCTCGATAGCTTCGACAAAAGAGGGGCAGAGAGAGCGAGATAGTCGACCTTTCCGGGAATTACAGAAAAACGAAAGTGCATCGCTGGTAAGCGATAAGAGCTCCTCTCCCTCGGAAAAGGTCATCGGCCAAAGCAGGCACGCTTTCGGCTTCGCGTGATCGAGAGGAATCCCCAGGTTTAATCCCACCGTATGCAAGGAACAGCGGAGTTTCCCGCGGGACACATAGGCGAACAGGCAAAGGCCCTCTTCGGTCGTGTCTATGGCAAAGAGGCCCGGCTCCACTTCCTCGAACACATTATCGTAATCTTCGTCGGCCCCAAGATGAGGACAGAGCCTGGCCAACTCGGGAAGCAGCCCGATGATCCGGTTCATTTCCCTGGTCGTAACGCAGACCTCATAGGTTGCGCAGCAGCACTTTTCGTCTTTTGTGCAGCCTTGGCAGGCATGGTCGATCGCATAGAGCGATGCGAGGTCGACCTGTACTGTCCCCCGGCGATCACGGGACGAACGGTGTCGCTTGCAGGCAGCGGGAATCTTCAATCGGGTGTCCCTGTTTGTCATTGTCATTTCCAACACGCGGACAAGTCCGTATCCGCGGGTAACATATAATAAGCACGGATGAATTGCAAGCGGTTTGAACCGTACTCCGCAGGCGGAATAAATGGGTTGCCCGGCAGGATAAAACGATCCTTGTGCCTGCTGCGGGAGCAGGAACAGCAGGACCGGCGCCTTCAGAATGGAGCGTCGGTTTCTGTGATAAACTTGATAGTATCATCTCATCGCGGAGGCATTCTTGATTTACACGATAACGCTTAATCCGGCCCTTGACCGGACGCTCTGGGTAGAACGGATCAGGGCCGACGACTCCAACCGGATCAAAAAAGAAGAGCGATACGCCGGCGGCAAAGGGATCGATGTATCCAGGGTGTTGACCATGCTGGGCGTCGGCAGCACGGCGCTCGTGTTCGTCGGCGGTTTCACCGGAGCGGAACTGGAAGGCCGGCTGCTCAACGAGGGCATCAGCTGCGATTTTATCAGGATCTCCGGCGAAACCCGCACCAACATCATCATGAACGACATGAGCACCGGAGGCCAGTCCGTGTTCGGCGCAAGCGGACCGGTGATCGAACCCTACGAGCTCATGCAGATGATCCACAAGGTCGAAGGGTTGGAACACCCGGAAATGGTGATCATCAGCGGAAGCATCCCTCCCGGGGTTCACCCGAAGATTTACCGCAAGATCATCGAAATAGCAAAAAACAGAAACGCGAAAGTCATTCTCGACGCGGACGGTGAGGCGCTCGTTGAGGGTACCCAGGCGTTTCCCGACATAATCAAGCCCAACATTCATGAACTCAGCAGGCTTGTAGGCGTTGAATTAAAAAAGCAGGACGACATTATCGACGCGGCGAGAAGCGTCCAGAAAAAAGGGATAGGGCTTCTTCTCGTTTCCATGGGCGCCAAAGGGATCCTCCTGATCGGTGAAAAGGAAAACTACCACGCGGCCCATCCCGAGGTGACCGTGAAAAATACGATCGGCGCCGGGGATTCCGCTGTCGCAGGCTTCGTCTATGCTTTGACTGAGAGCAAGAGCCTGAAAGAAGCTCTTGCCTATGCCGTGGCCGCAGGCACTGCCACGACATTGATGCCGGGAACAGCGCTGTGCTGCAAGGACGATTTCCTGAGATTGCTCCCCGCTGTTCATGTGCGCGAACTTTAATGCTGAAGGCGGTACGATGCAGGTGAACGACGATGAAGGAAGAGCTCCGGCATTCCATTGAGCAGGCGGCATTCCTCGATTTCCCTTTCCAGTCTTTTCTCCAGCAGGCCTTATAGCCAATCATGATTGCAATGATCCACCAGAGGCGACAATCCCTGCGTACGATTGTTGCTTTATCCCAATGGCGCATTTTTTAGCAGTCGGCAGGTGCTATAATGTAATCAAGAACCGAGCTCATTCTCTTCGAAATAATACTTGGAGAATTGCTCAAAATCGAACGCCATGCTTTCCCGAAAAAGGACGGCATGATATTTTTGAGGAGATGATAACTTGAGGTACCATGATACAAACGCAAGACCGGATAGTAATGCGGAATTAACGGAAAGGGGTCGCAATTCTCGTATCAACACTGAACAAAAGGAAGGAGTGGTTGCCATGAAGGAAGAACTTACTGAAAATAAGAGGAACTCCATTCTCATGCCGTTCCTGGTGGGAGGTATCGTCGGGGCGGGAGTGGCGTTTTTGCTTGCTCCGAAGCCGGGAAAAGAAGTGAGGGAGGACATCAAACGGTTTGCCGCGAATACGAAGGATAGCGTAACTTCGGTCATTGATAAAGGGAAAACGCTCTTTGACGAAAGCAAAACAGTAGTTTCCAACGCTATCGAAGCTGGCAAAGCGGCGTACGAACAGGAAAAAGAAAAAATGCGCCATGCTGCGTAAATCGGACGAGGTAATTTCCGAAGAAAATGCGGCCCCAATCCGTACAACCATGCAGCGGGCGACATCCTGGAAGAAAGGGCGCGAGTGGAAAACTCAGCGCCCTTTTCTCTTTCCACTAAACCCCCGGTAACGTCAAAAGGAACCAATGCCCTTGCCTTTATTTTACGAGAACTGCTGGGTTGTTCAAAAAGCGTTTTATATTTACTAATCCTTTTTTCTTCCTGCTTTGCCCTTTCATTGCTTTGTGGTAAAATGCGCTTCATGGAGACTAAGAAAGCCGTTATCCCGGTCAAAGGCATGACCTGCGTAAACTGCGCAGCAGCGATCCAGAAGGACATTTCCAAGCTTGTCGGCGTGAAAAGCGCGAACGTCAATTACGCAAACGAAAAAGCCGTCGTCGAGTTCGATCCCTCTTCTGTCGGCCTGGACAAGTTCATTTCGAGCATCAACGAGTTGGGCTATCAGGCGGTCACGGAAACCGTAACGATCCCGGTCATCGACCTCGACGTTTCCCGTGTTCAGGAACTCGAAAAGATCGTAACAGCGATTGACGGTGTCCTCAAGGCGCTCATTAACCCCACAGCAGGAACCATCGAGATCGAATACATTCCCGGCCAGATCGGCATGCGCGATATCCGCAGGACAATCGAAAGAGCCGGATTCCGGCTTCCTCAGCACGTGGAAGGCCGTTCGGTGCTTGATATCGAAAAAGAAGCGCGGGAAAGAGAGCTTTCCGAACTTCGCACCAAGCTGATCACGAGCGCGGTCCTTTCCGTGCTCGTCATGATCGGAAGCTTTCAGGACATGCTGCCCATTCCCGCCCTCGTCCCGAACCACATCATGTGGTTCATCCTGTTCCTCCTGGCAACGCCGGTCCAGTTCTGGGCCGGCCGGCACTTTTACCAGAACGCCTGGGCCTCGATCAAACACGGCAGCACCAACATGAACACCCTCGTGGTAGTCGGGACTTCTGCAGCCTACGGCTACAGCGTCGTGCTCACCTTCTTTCCCTCCCTCCTGGGACACTACGGGAGCCACGGCGGAGCGTACTACGACACGGCGACCATGATCATCACGCTGATCCTGTTCGGGAAATACCTCGAAGCCCGCGCCAAAAGCCGGGCCGGCGAGGCCATAAAAAAATTGATGGGACTTCAGCCGCGCACTGCCCGCGTGGTCCGCGAGAACAGGGAACAGGACATCCCCATCGAGGAAGGCGAGGCCGGCGACCTCATCGTCGTCCGGCCCGGGGAAAAATTACCCGTGGACGGCGTCATCCGGAACGGCTATTCAACGATCGACGAATCCATGCTCACCGGAGAAAGTCTTCCCGTGGATAAGAAGACGGGAGAGACGGTCATCGGCGCCACGATCAACAAGACCGGGACGTTCACTTTCGAAGCCACCAAGGTCGGCAGGGACACCATGCTGTCCCAGATCATCCGCATGGTCCAGGAGGCCCAAGGGTCCAAGGCGCCGATCCAGCGTCTCGCTGACTATATTTCAAGCATCTTCGTCCCCACCGTCATTTCGATCGGGCTGATTACGTTCCTTGTCTGGTATTTCTTCGGGCCTCCGGAGACCAGGTTCACCTTTGCGCTTTTGAACTTTATCGCTGTCCTGATCATTGCCTGCCCCTGCGCCATGGGCCTGGCAACGCCTACTGCCATCATGGTCGGCACGGGCAAAGGAGCCGAGCACGGCATCCTCTTTAAAAATGCAGAGAGCCTGGAGCGGACGCAGAAGATCAACACCGTCGTCCTGGACAAGACCGGCACGCTCACGCGTGGAGAACCGCAGGTCACGGACGTCATTCGGGACGGCATTACTGAAAAAGAGCTTCTCTATTACGCCGGGTCCGCGGAAAAGGGGTCGGAGCATCCGCTGGGGGAGGCAATCGTCGCAGCCGCTCTGGCACGAGGCATCTCCCTGGAGCAGGCCGACGAGTTCGAAGCCCTGCCGGGCCACGGCATTCGGGCGAAGATACAGGACAGGGAAATCATCCTCGGCAATGAGCGCCTGATGACCGACCGGAAGATCGATTTTGGACAAATGCCCGCCCAAGCGGAGAAACTTTCTTTCCAAGGCAAAACGCCCATGTTTGTTGCCGTGGATAATAAGGCTGCGGGAATCATTGCCGTTGCCGATACACTCAGGGAACACTCGAAAGAGGCTGTGGCAGGACTGAAAAAACTCGGACTGGAAGTAGTCATGCTGACCGGCGACAACCGGCGCACCGCTGATGCCATCGCCAACGAGCTGGGGATCAGCCGTGTATTGGCCGAAGTCCTGCCGCAGGACAAGATGGATATGGTAAAAAAGCTGCAGGCCGAGGGCCGCGTGGTTGCCATGGTCGGCGACGGCATCAACGACGCGCCCGCTCTTACGCAGGCCGACGTGGGCATCGCGATCGGGACGGGCACGGACGTGGCCATCGAAGCCTCCGATGTCACGCTGATCAAAGACGACCTCCGCGTGGTTGCCGATGCCATGAGGCTTTCGCGCCGGACCATGAAGACCATCAGGGTGAACCTGTTCTGGGCGTTCTTTTACAACGTCATCGGCATCCCCGTGGCGGCCGGCGTGCTCTTCCCCTTCTTTAAGATCCTGTTGAACCCCATGTTCGCCTCGGCTGCCATGGCCTTCAGTTCGGTGAGCGTGGTGTCGAATTCGTTGCGACTGAGAAAATTCAAGTAAGGAGACAGTAAACTGCATACAGGGAGGCGAAGGCCGGTCATGGCCCCGCCTATCGCCTACCGTCTACCCGGTTTTATGAAGTTCATCGCCGATGCAATGCTGGGCAAACTTGCAAAGCGCATGCGGATCCTGGGGTTGGACGTCCTCTACGATCCGAAGCTGGATGATAATGAAATCATCGGACGCGCGCTCGAACAGGATCGCCTGATCCTGACACGCGACAGGGCGCTCTCCGCGCGGCCGCTGGCCGCACATCATCTCTTCATTAACAGCGAGCAAGCAGAAGAGCAACTGGACCAGGTCCTTTCCGCATGCCCCGCAGAACAACATCCTCTCACCCGGTGTTCCGAGTGCAATGAGTTGATCGTTCCCGTCCCGAAGCAGGATGTTCATGACCTCGTACCGCAGCACGTGTATGAAAAAACCGATGATTTTTTACTCTGCCCGAAATGCCGAAGGATCTACTGGCAAGGCACCCACGTGACGAAGATGAAACTGCGGAAAATAAAATAGCCGGTCCAATAATACCGGACCGGCCATAAAAAACACTGGGGGACTAAATAAAATGATAGATAAACCCGAAGTCCACTGTTTTCACATCTCCGCTCGCACCCTCGAATTTAACTTTTGAGTCGGTCCATCCTGCCTGAATAGATAATTCCCTGAAGAGGTACAATTCAATGCCGACCCCGTATTGAAAACCGTCGCTTTTAGGAGTCCCCGATCCGGAAACTTCATAATGCGCGTAGCCGCCCATGAGGTAGGGTTCCACGGTCATTACCCGGGCACTGTCGAGACTCGTGAGCGGGAAATTAAGCTTGAGGTCCCCGGCCAGGCCTTTCAGGTGAGTTGAATCGTGGGAGGTGTCGGAATAGCGTCCCTCGATGGACAAGTACCGGTTGAACCCCTCTCCAACGCGCACACCCCAGCCGCCGCCGGAACTGGTTCCCGTCCCGGCGTCTCCGGAAATAGTTTCAGTCGGATAGAATGCTCCGAGGTAAAACCCTTCCTTCGCAATAACCGGCGATGCAGCCAGTAAGAGAACAGCAACAACCAACAGCCCGACTTTTTTCATGATTTCTCTCCTTTCGATGATACTTTTAAACACGGGCCAATCCGCCGCGGGCACGAACGGCCGATCAGGGTTTACCAGAGCGCATCGCACGAACAGGGTGATACTATTGTTGCGGTTGTGGCTGTTCCGGCTGAACCGGCAGGGGAACAGCCGGAGGAGTATTGTCCGGCTTCGGTTCAGAAGCCGGCTGGGGCTCTTTGGGAGCAACAGGCGCCGGCACTGCCTGCGCAGGTGCATGCTTAGGCTGTTGTTCGCGGGCAGGCTCGCCGGCTGGCCGGACTGCCTGGAGTTCCGGTGGGGCAGGCGGCGGTTGTTTCCGCTTTGCCGGTTTTGCATATTCAGGCTGAATTTTTCTATTCACGATCCCGTCGGCCGTAATGGTCATATCCCGGACCACCGCATTTTTCGGTTCGGTGACAACCAGTTCCTTGCCGTTCAGCAGCAATTGGACCGCGTCTACGCTGCTGTAGCTGACGAGAAACCGCTCATCGGCGCTCCAGATGAGGTTCTCTCCCTTTTTCAGGACCGCTGTTTTCTGAGGACTCGAATCGATCCTGACCAGAAGCCACGTGTCCTCAAGGGCTCTCACCTCGAGATAGAGTTTCTCCGGCTTCGGCTGCCCGGACGAAGGTGCGAACCCGGGCACGCCTGCAGGAGAGGCCGGCGCGGGTAAATTCCCCGTTTCTTGCCTATGCCGCTGCGGCAACGCTGAGAATAGCGCTATCACCAGAATGATAAGAATGCCCGCTCCCCAGATAAATGGTTCGATCGGGATCTTTTCGGAGTGGCTCGGCTCCACTTCCTCCTCAACCGCCTGTGGCGTGCTCACGCTCACCGGGACAGGCTGTGGCGGTGCTTGCGCAACCGCGCCGGAAGGAGGAGGGGGTGTCTGCTGCGTTTCCGCGTATCTTCCCATCACTTCGGCCTCGTCCAGATGAAGGAACTTTCCGTAACTTTTCAGGAAGCCCCGGACAAACACCGCCCCCGGCAGTTTGGAGAAATCCTCTTTTTCCAGGGCCTTGAGATACTGAATACTGATACGCGTCTGCTGGGCAGCATCGCGCAGATCAATTCCCGCCGACTCACGCGTATCACGTAAAAATTTTCCTAATGTCCCCATCCGGTCACCTCAGGGTTTTTATGTAGTCGTTCGCTTTCCGGGCAACTTCGCTTCTGGGAGCAAGATCAGCCGCCTTTTTAAACTCCGTGAGTGCGGACTTTTTGTTGCCGTCCTTTAAGAGCGCTACGGCCAGGCTGAATCGCATTGATGCGTTCTGCGGCGACATCCCCACCCCTTCCTGGAATTCACTGATTGCCTCCTTGACCCGGCCCGCTTCAAAGAACGCCGTTCCCAGCTTCTGGACCGTCAGCTCCAGATTGACGAACTGGAGGGACTGTCGATAGGCTTCGATGGCTTTCGGATAGTCTTTCCGCGCCATGTACAGATCACCCAGATTGATGTAAGGAATATGGGGGGTTGTGTAGAGCTTGTTGGCAAGCGCTTTGTTAAAGGCCTTGATCGCTTCTTTCCATTTTTGCTGTTTGAAGTAGACAACGCCCAGCGCATTGTAGGCTTCGGAGAAATTTTCATCCTGATCTATGGCTTTTTCATAATATTTCCGGGCATTGTCCAGATTACCCTGGTAATCGCTGATGATTCCCAAACCGTAATAGGACCGCTTGTAGGAGCTGTCCATTTGAATGGATCGGTTGAATTCGACCGATGCGAGTTCGAGGTTCTTCTCCTCAAGATAAGCCAGCCCCTTCGTGTAATATCCTTCAGCCATCTTCGCCTTGTCCACCGGAGGACCGGCTGTCACGCAGCCCGCAAGGGCCAGAAAAATCATCAATACCACTTTCTTCATTGCAGTACACCTCTTTTTAAAACGATGTAAGAAGCCGGGCAAGCGCCTCTCGGTCCCGGCTGACAACGCCTGTTGCAGATTGCATATCTTTCTTCATTGCCGGTTTCGGCGGCTTCACGATCCCCGCTTTAATTGCAGACTGCAGAATCTCGAGCCGCGCTCTCTACGCTGATGAAAGGGGAGCAACTGTCTCGCGTACTTCCTGGATCTCTTCCTAATCATTTTTCCTTGGGGCTTTCTGCCTCCGCGCTTTTGCCGGGGGCTCGGGAGCCGTTACCGCGGTCTCCGGAATCACCGGCGCGGCCTCTTGCACAGGCGGCGGCGCCGGTGCGGGCTGCTGTGGTACTGCGGGAACGGGCTGCTGAATATTTTGAGCCAATGGAACCGGCTGCGCGGGCGACACATGCCGAGGGGCCTGTTGGGTCTGTTGTGCTTCGGGCATCGCCGGCGGTTGTGGAGGAGGAGGCGCCGCCTGCTGCGTCGGGACCGGTTCCTGCGGCGCAGGCATTGGGGGTGGTACCGCAGCGGGCGCCTCGGGCTTCTCAAGGGGCGACGTAAAAATGTCCTGGGTGTCAATCCAGCGCATCTTTTCCTGGTGGTCCATCTTCGTGAAGTCCACCTCGTCGATCATTGCGCCGAGACCATCGGCAAAATTGCGCGCTTCTTCCTCTACGGAGCCTGTTTCCTGTTCAGAGAAGGGATTGGAAGAATGCGAATAAAACAGCCTCCTCCCGGTCACAAGAAGATGTATGCCGATGTAGGCTGATATTTTCCCGCTGCTTTCCCGGAAAAATATTATATAACTGCGCGCTTCCTCAAGCATCATTTCAGGCGTTGCCACCTGGTGATTATTCATGGAAAAGAACGCTTTAATCATGTTCCGTTCCCTGGCTTTGAGGTCCTTTATGGAGAGGTCGATGGTGAACATGGCGATCACTAGATTCCCTATTCAATATCCGACTATTTGAAATGGCCCTGCCGCTTCACGCGAACGTCGAGCCGGGAACTTTGAACGTTCGTGGTCATATGTCTTCGAAGTGCGTAAGTTTTTTAAACTCGCGGTATCTGCCTTCGATCTCCTTGTAGTCCAGACTGCGGAGCCGGTCGAGGCTGAAAGCCTCCACGTTGAGCGAGGCCATGACACTGCCGAAGATCACGGCCTTCCGCATGCTGTTTTCAGTAAAATTCATTGTGTTCGCGAGATACCCCATGAAGCCCCCCGCAAAAGTATCGCCGGCCCCGGTGGGATCAAATACCGTTTCGAGCGGATAAGCCGGCGCGCTGAACACACTGTGGCCATGGAACATGAGCGCACCGTAGCTGCCCTGTTTAACCACGATCGTCTTCGGCCCCATGGCCTGAACGCTCTTTGCCGCTTTCACCAGGCTCGCCTCACCGGCAAGCTGCCGGATCTCCGCCTCGTTGATGGTGAGCAGGTCAACTTCCCGGAGCGTGCGCTTGAGTTGCTCCGGCTTGCTCGAAATCCAGTAGTTCATCGTATCGCACGCCACAAGTTTCGGCTTCCTGACCTGTTTGAGAACGTCGAGCTGGATCTCGGGATCCACGTTCGCGAGGAACACGACGTCGGACCCTTTATAGTCGTCAATGATGTTCGGCTTGAAGGTTGCCAGTACGTTCAGGTCCGTGGCGAGCGTATGCGCTTCATTCAAATCGAATCCGTACTCACCCTTCCAGCGAAAGGTCTCGCCCTTCTGCACCTCAAGACCGCGGGTGTCCACTTTTCTGCTTTTGAGGAATTGAATGTGTTCCTTGGGAAAATCCTCACCGATCACGGCTACGAGCCGGACGTCGGTGAAGTAACTTGCTGCGGTGGAAAAATACGTCGCGGAACCGCCAAGAGCATTATCAACATTTCCGAAAGGAGTCTTGACTGAATCCAGGGCAACCGTTCCGACAACGAGCAAACTCACGAAATACCTCCACAATAAAAAGAGAATGACGCGGAGACACGGGGACAAGGAGACGCGGTGAAAAACCCCACTATCCACTCTCCCCGTCCCTCCGTCGCCCAGTCAACGCGTCGGGTTTTTCATGTACTTCCCGATGATCGGTCCCAAATCCTTCTTCGTCTTCGCGGGGATCAATTTTTCCGGCGTCATGATCGTGTTCCGGAGGGCGTCCCCGCAGGAACAGGTCCGCGATGCCGGCAGCGCCCGCACCGCTTCGCGGATCATGGCCTTCGACGTTTCGATGTTGTGCTTCATCACCGCCAGCACGGCCTCGACGGTAACAGCCTCTTCGCTGTGATGCCAGCAATCGTAGTCCGTCGCAAGAGCGATAGTGCTGTAGCAAATTTCCGCTTCCCTCGCGAGTTTGGCCTCGGTGGCATTCGTCATGCCGATGACCTCCACGTTCCATTGGCGGTAGGTAAGCGATTCGGCGCGCGTTGAAAACTGCGGCCCTTCCATGCAGAGATACGTGCCGCCGCGGTGCACGGTCGCCCCGATTGCCACGCCTGCGTCGGTCAGCGTGGTGCCGAGGTCGGAGCACACGGGATCTGCCATCCCCACATGGGCAACGACACCGTTGCCGAAAAAGGTGCTCCGCCGGTGCTTGGTGTGATCGTAAAACTGGTCCGGGATGACGATATCGCCGGGCTTGATCTCTTCCTTCATGCTGCCCACGGCGCTTACGGAGATGATACGTTCCACGCCAAGCTTCTTCATGCCATACATGTTCGCGCGATAGTTGATGTCCGTGGGGAGAATGCGGTGGCCGCGTCCGTGCCGGGGAAGGAATGCCACGCGTTTGCCGTGAAGCGTGCCGATGATAAAGTCGTCAGATGGTTTGCCGAAGGGTGTTGTTATCCTGACTGTTTTGATCTGCGTCAGCCCTTCCATCTCATAGAGCCCGCTCCCGCCGATGACGCCGATTTTGATCTTTTCCGAGCTTGTACTTCGCTTCGCCATTCTGAACAATCCCTTAAAAAAATACATCGATGATTTTCATGGAAAAAACGCAGATTCAAGAATAGTGAAGAGGTAGAGAGGACCTCGTTCTACTTACATTCTTAATTCCGCATTTCGCGCTTCGGCATCCCCCTCCGGCAGGAGCCGGGGGATTGCAAGTCGCGGGATTCAGGCCTGCGTCATGCCCTGCTCGGATTCCTTTTTCATCTCGGCATGCTCCAGCAGTTCGACGGGTTTTTCCGGGATGATGGTGGAAATAGCATGCTTATACACAAGCTGCTGGTTGTCCTGCTTTAACAGGATGACAAAATTATCGAACCCCTTGATCGTCCCGGTAAGCCGCGCACCGTTGACCAGGTACATTGTCACGGGAATCTTTTCCTTCCGCATCTGGTTCAAGAAAATGTCCTGGAGATTGACCTGCGACTTTCCCATCCACCCCTCCGAAAAAACGTCCCGCGTCGATTCACCTTACCGGCCCCGGAACAAAATAATTTTTGTAATCTTATACCAAGTTATTTGAAATTTCAATGTATTTCTTTATCCGCTCCGAGATACCCTCTCCTGAATCGAGCCCCGAGATGTCTACCCAGATGGCCTCGGGCTCTCGCCGGAACCAGGTGAACTGGCGCTTGGCATATCTCCTGGTGTCGCGCTTGAGCAGGGCCACGGCCTCGTCCCGGGAAGTCCTGCCGAGGAAATGCGCAAGGAAATGCCTATACCCCAGCCCCTGCATGGATATCAGGTCAGGGCTGTATCCGCGATCCATCAGGGTCTTGACTTCCGCTTCAAGGCCCTGGTCCAGCATGGAATCGACGCGTTTTTCGATGCGCGGGTACAATTCGCTTCTGCCTCGCACCAGGAAGAGCATCCGGAATTGGTACGGCCGGTCCCCGAACGCATGGTCGCGTTGAAATTCCGAAAGTTTCCTGTCACGGAGATAATACACCTCCAGCGCCCGCACCGTGCGCCGCAGATCGTTCGGATGGATTTTGACCGCAGCTTCGGGATCCACTTTGACCAGGTCCGCATAGAGCGTCCCCGGCTCTGCCTCCGCCTCCCGCTGCAGCAGGCGTTCGCGCAATTCGAGGTCGGCCGGCGGGCCGTGAAAGAGTCCCCGCGTGAGCGCACGGAGGTAGAGCCCCGTCCCGCCCACAACGAGGGGAACTCCGCCCGAAGCAATAATACCGTCGATGGCCGAACGCGCGTCGCGGAGATAATCGCCGACGCTGTACGGCTGGTCCGGTTCCACGATGTCGATCATGTGGTGGTAAACTCGCCGGCGCTGCTCTCCCGTCGGCTTGGCCGTGCCGATGTCCATGCCCCGGTAGATCTGCATGGAATCGGCGGAGACGACCTCCGCATGGAGCTCCTGTGCAAGCAGAATGGACGCATCGGTCTTTCCGACAGCGGTGGGACCGGAGATAATCAATATGTTGTTGCGGTCAGTCATAACGCATCTTCACTGCGGGTTCCCGGGCCTGCCATTTTGATGTGCCTGAAAAGAGGCGAGGGGCGTACACGACTTCGTTCGACCCGACTATATTCGTTTAAACATCTTTCGGATCTCGTCCATGGAAAAACGGATGATTGTCGGCCGCCCGTGCGGGCAGGTATGCGGCATCCGGCATTTAAAAAGATTGTGCAGCAGCGCATCCATCTCCTGGTGATCGAGGCGCCGGTGAATTTTGATCGCCGGGTGACAGGCCATCACGCTCAGGATCTCGTCGCGAAGCGCTTCCATTTTCTTGCTGCTGCCATGGGCGGTCACTTCGTCGAGCACGTCGAGCAAGAGCTGCTTATAATCGGCTCCCACGAGAAGTGCGGGCACCGCCTTGATCACGAAGGTCCCGCCCCCGAAGTGCTCCACCGCAAATCCGAGTTTGTTCAGCTCCGGAAGATATTCGTACAGCAGTCCGCTCTGCGCCGGCCCGAGTTCCACCTGGTCGGGTACCAGCAGGTTTTGGATGGGGACCGCCCCCCCGGTGAACTGGTCCTGGAGTTTCTCGAACAACACCCGCTCGTGAGCCGCATGTTGATCGATGATCGCCATACCCTCTTTTGACTGGGCGACAATAAAGGAGTTGTGAACCTGCGCAAGGGGCACAAGGTCGTGTTCCGGAATGAGCGAGGCTTGATGGCGGAGACCAGCGTCGACCTCCCTTAGCGAGGCATCTCGCTCCGGTTGCAGGGCCGTGGCGGCAAGATCCCTCTTCCGGCGCCCGAAGAAGGGAGGGGCGTTTCGATCGAAAGCCGGAACGCTTCCCGGAGACTGCCCCTTCAGGTAATCCGCCGGAGATTCTTTCACCCCCGCCTCGTATTATCCCGTTGCTTCCGGCGTTGAGATGACCGGCATTCCGTGAGCGCGAAGTCCTTCACGGATCACGTCACGGAGAAGGTCATGGATCTGCGATTGATTCCGGAACAGTACTTCCGCCTTGGCAGGATGCACGTTCACGTCCACAAGGGCAGGATCGATGTCGATGAAAATGAAGCCGACGGGATGCCGGCCGCGCATCAGCATGTCGCCGTACGCGCTGTAGAGCCCATGGGTCAGCGAGGCGTTCTTTACCGCGCGGCGGTTCACATAAAAATCCTGATAGGTGCGGTCCGCGCGGCTGTAGGCAGGACGTCCAATAAGACCGTGAATGTGGACGTTGTCCCTTCCGCCGGAAAAGAGCATCACGTTTTCCGTTATTTCATTTCCGTACAGCTGGAAAGCCCGTTCTTTGACGCTCATCGAAAGCGGGAGGTCAAGGACCGGCTTTTTGTTGTGCGTGAGTCTGAACCCGATGGAAGGATGCGCCATGGCCTGTCGTGACACCGCGGCCAGAATGTGCGAAAATTCCGTCGCGGCGCTTTTCAGGAACTTGAGACGGGCTGGAGTGTTGTAGAACAAGTGGCTTATTTCAAACGACGCGCCTCGCGGAGCCCCGGCATCAGCCAGGGACTTCACGTTTCCTGCTTCGATCTCGACCATGACTCCGGAGGAGCTGCCCGGCGTGGCGGTCAGCATCCTGACGTGGGATACCGACGCGATGCTGGAGAGGGCCTCGCCTCGGAACCCCATGGTGCGGATGGCCTCAAGATCAGCGTCATCACTGATTTTGCTCGTTGCGTGACGCAGGAACGCGGTCCGGGCATCTTCCTTGGACATACCGCTTCCGTTGTCCGTGACGCGGATGAGCCGCGTGCCCGCCTTTTCAATGTCGATGAAGACCTCGGTCGCGCCCGCATCGATTGCATTTTCGATCAGTTCCTTGACGACCGAGGCAGGCCGCTCAACCACCTCGCCGGCGGCAATCTTGTTGATGACGTGGTCGGGAAGGATTTTAATTATTGAAGACATAATATCAGAATTCAGGAGTCAGGAGCCAGGAGTCAGAAAAAAACCATACACGTCTGGCTTCTGTGTTCTGACTTCTGGCTTCTGCCTCTCAGTACTTCAGTTTCGCCTTTTCCTGGTTCGCGACAACGACGATCACCATCTTGTCCGGATGGAGATATTTCTTCGCTACCCGCTGGACATCGTCGCGGGTAATTCCCTTGATCAGGGCCAGGTATTTCTGCGGATAATCGAGGCCCAGGTGGTATATCTCAATTGAGGTGAGCATGCCGGCGATCTTGGCGGAGGTGTCCATTCGAAGCGGGAAACTGCCGCTCAGGTATGCCTTGGCGTCAGCAAGTTCTTTTCCCGTAACAGGCTCTTCCTGGATCCTGCGGATTTCCTTCAGGGTCTCTGCGATCACGTCATTCGCCGATTCATTCTTGGTCTGAATGACCACCGTAAAGGCTCCCGGCTCCTTCTGGGCTGCAAACCCGCTGTGCACGTCGTAGGCGAGGCCTTTGTTGTCCCGGATATTGTCCATCAGGCGCGAGGAAAAACCGCCGCCCCCCAGAATGTAATTCATGACCATGACAGCGTAAAAGTCGGGGTTCTCTCTGCTGATGCCCACATGCCCCATGTCGATATTCGCCTGGGCCACGTCTTTGTCGATCTTTTGCACAACGGTCTTTTCTATTGCCGGAGGCGGGGCCAGAGCAGGCAGCGGCTTTCCCCTCTTCCGCCACGATTTAAAGTATTCATTCAACAATGCAACGATCTCTTTTTCGGACACGTCCCCGACCACGGCTATGATGGAATTATCGGGGGTGTAGCGCGCAGAATAAAAATCAACGATATCCTTGCGGGTGAGCTTCGGAAGATAGGAAGCAACATCGTCATTCGTCCTGCCGTAGGGATGGTTGCCGAACACGGCCTTCGCAAAGGCCTGGCCTGCGACGATATTCGGCTCTTCCTTTTGACGCCTGATCTCGGCCAGCGTTTCCTTGACCTTGCGGTCGATCTCCTTCTGGTCGAATACCGGGTTCATCAGAACGTCGGACAGCAGATCAAGGCCCGTGCGAATGTCCTTCTTCAGCACCCGGAGATGGGCCGAAGCGAAGTCCTCTCCTCCCCCTGTGGAGAGCGACCCGCCGATAAAATCGATCTCCTGCTGGATCTGGCTTGCGGTGCGCCTGGTCGTCCCCTGCGTCAGAAGCGCTGCGGTTATCGATGCAAGCCCCGGCTTGTCCGCGGGCACAGACGTACTGCCGGCCCTGAGCGCCATGTTGATCGTTACCATGGGGATGTCGTGCTTCTCGGAAAGAAGCAGGACCATGCCGTTGTCCAGTACAATGCGCTTGCCGAGAGGCTCCGCGACCACGGGGTACGAAACAAACAAGGTCAAAACGCCCAGCAGGGCGGCAAGGATTATTCCCTGATATATGGTCTTATTATCCCGTATTCCGAATTTCACATTCCGCATTTTTCTACACTCCGTAATCATCTTAGACCGCGTATTATTGTTTTACGGGGATCAAGATCCCAACCGTTCTGTTGTCCGAGGTAAAGTACTCCTTTGCCACCCGCATCACATTTTCCTTGGTCACGGCCCGGATGTTGTCCACATATTTTTCGAGCAGCTTCCAGCTGGCCACAGACTCATATTGGCCCAGAAGCATCGCCTGGTAGAAGTTCGAGTCCTGGCCCATGATGAATGAAGCCTCTATCTGGTTTTTGGCTTTTTGAAGCTCTTCGTCGGTCACCGGCTCGTTCTTGAACTTATCGATCTCGGCATACAATGCCTGTTCGACCTCCTCCGTGGTCTTGCCCGGCATCACGCCGGCATAGACATAGAACAGGTTGGGATCTTTCGAAACATCGTCGTAATCGCCGCCCGCGTAGAGCGCAATCTGTTTTTCGTACACCAGCGATTTGTAGAGCCGCGAGCTTTTCCCCGATGAAAGGATGCCCTGCAGGACATCGAGGGCGTACGCGTCGGGATTGGCTATAGTCGGAGCGTTGTATCCTGCAAAGACCGCGGGCAGTTCCGCCGGCCTTTTTACGATGACCCTGCGCTCGCCCATATGCTTCGGCTCAACCGCGGTGACTTTCGGAACCTCGGGTCCCCGGGGGATCTTGCCAAAAGACCGCTCGATTTGCGCAAGCAGCTTTTTCGTATCGAAATCCCCGACCACGACGATCGTGGCGTTGTTCGGCTCATAATAGGTGCGGTAATACCTGGCGAGGTCATCGCGGGTGAAATTGCTGATATCCGACATCCAGCCGATCACCGGCCACTGGTAGGGATGGGCGCTGAACGCCACGGACATCATCTGTTCTACCATCGCGCTGACAGGATCGTCCTCGGTCCGCATGCGGCGCTCTTCCTTCACCACATTTCGCTCGGACAGGAATTCTTTCGGGTCCAGCAGCAGGTTCCGCATGCGGTCGGACTCGAGGTCGAGCGAGATGGCGATACGGTCCGCGGCAAAGCTCTCAAAGTAGGCCGTGTAATCTTGGGACGTAAAGGCGTTGTCGTTCCCGCCGTTCCGCTGGACTGTCTGCGAGAAGGTCTTGGGGCCGTATTTCTTCGTCCCCTTGAACATCATGTGTTCGAGCATGTGGGACAGGCCTGTTTTCCCGAGGCATTCGTTCCGCGACCCGACCTTGTACCAAACCTGGAAAGTCACTACGGGCGCTTTGTGTTCTTCCTTGAGCAGCACTTTGAGGCCGTTCGGCAGGACCCGCTCCGTAACGTTGAGATTCTGGGCGAAACCTGAAGCCGATACCGACAACAACAAAGTCAACACTATCAAACTAAGTCTCTGCATGCTTTTCATGACACCAACCTCAACTTTGAACTTTGGACGTTGAACTTGTTACTTACGACCCGTGTGCCCGAACCCACCGGCCCCCCGGGCGGTCTCAGACAGCTGTTCCACAGTTTCAAACCTGGCCTTTTCCAGCTTGGCGAAAACCAGCTGGGCGATGCGGTCTCCGCGCCGGACCGGAAAAGCGGCATCGCTGAAGTTGAACAGGATGATGCCGATCTCGCCGCGGTAATCGGCGTCGATCGTGCCCGGTCCGTTCAGCATCCCGATGCCGTGCTTGAGCGCAAGCCCGCTCCGCGGACGCACCTGTCCTTCGTATCCCACGGGGATGGCCAGAGCGATCCCCGTGGGGATGAGTTTCCATTTTCCCGCATCGATCGTTGTTTCGCCATCCACCGCCGCGTACAGATCGACGCCTGCGGAGTGCTCGGTCTGATAATGAGGAAGGGGGAGCCCTTCGGAATTCTTGAGCTTCGTTATGTGGATAATGAGATGATCAGACATGGCAAAATCGGCATAGCGCATAGGGCATGGCGCAAAGGGTTCGGCCTCTCTGCTCTCTGCGAAATTAGATCTCCAAAACCGAATCCGGCACGTCGGCCCTGGTCAATGGGCCGAGGATCGTGAGTGAAATATTTTCCCGGGTGAACAGCTGCTGCGCCAACTGCTGCACCTGCTCCCCCGTTACCTTCTCCACGCCCTTGATGATATCGTCCATAGACAGGTACTTTCCGAAATAAATCTCCTGGCGCGCGATACGGCTCATGTGACTGTTGCTGCTTTCCAGCGAAAGGATCAAATTCCCTTTGATCTGGTTCTTGACGCGCAATTCCTCGGCAGGAGTTATCCCCTCGTCTTTGATCTTTTTGAACTCCTTTAACACCAGTCGCACCACTTCAAGCGCATTTGAGGGGCCGGTCCCCGCATAGACCGTAAACAAGCCCGTATCCCGGTACGACGTTACATAGGAATAGATTGAATAAGCGAGGGCATGCTGTTCGCGAACTTCCTGAAAGAGCCGGGAACTCATGCTGTACCCGAGCACCGTATTGAGCGCCGATATTACGTAGCGGTCTTCATGGGAGTTGTGAAGCCCCTTGCAGCCCATGCAGAGCTGCACCTGTTCGAGCTGCTTTTTCTTCACCACGATGTCCCGCGTGAATGCCGGTGTATCTTCCCGCTTGGAGACCACGGCTCTCGCAAGCTTCCCGAACTGAGCGTTTAACAGATCGATCAAGCGGGCATGCTCGAAATTACCGGCCACGGAAATCACGATCTCTTTCGGGCTGTAGTAATTATCAATATAAGCAAGGATATCCCGATGCTTGAGCCCCCTGATGGTTTCCTTTGTCCCGAGGATCGGGCGGCCAAGCGAGTTGTCGGGCCAAACGGTGTTCGTGAAGAGTTCATGGATATAGTCGTCGGGCGTGTCTTCAACGCCCTTGATCTCCTCGAGAATGACCTTGCGCTCTTTTTCCATCTCTGCGGCTTCGAATTTCGATCCGAGCAGAATGTCGGAAAGGATGTCAATGGCCACGGGCAGGTGCTCGTCCACCACCTTGGCGTAGTAAGTGGTCGTTTCCTGCGAGGTAAAAGCGTTGTACTCCCCGCCCAGGGAATCCATTTCGATGGCAATATCCTTTGCCGACCGCTTCTCCGTGCCCTTAAAGAACATGTGTTCGATAAAGTGCGAGACGCCGCCGATCTCCGGCGGCTCGGGCCGGGAGCCGACTTTCACACACACCCCGATGGATACGGAGCGCGACTTCGGAAGCGTTTCGGAAACGACCCGTATGCCGTTTTCGAGGGTATCTTTTCTATACATGAATTATTTCTCTTTCTGGTTGTGATTTCCCTGATGCTGATGCTGCGCGGCCCGCTCAACGGTGATTTTCTGCGCCAGATGGCTCGGCACATCCTCGTAGCCGAAGAACTCCATGGTATACATGCCCCTGCCGCTCGTGAGCGAGTTGAGTGTCGGCGCATAGGAAAGCATTTCGGCCATAGGCACCAGCGCCTTGATCGACTGCCCGTTGGCCTGAGGCACCACACCCTGGACTTTGCCTCTCCTCGAGTTCAAATCCCCGATAACGGCGCCGAGCGTGTCATCGGGGGCCACCACCTCAACGCTCATGATCGGTTCGAGCAGCACCGGCCTGGCGGCTTCCATGGCCTTCTTGAACCCCATGCTTGCCGCGACCTTGAACGCCATTTCCGAAGAATCGACGGTGTGATAGGAACCGTCGAACAGTGTGACCCGTACGTCCACAATGGGATACCCGGCGAGCGTACCTTCGTGCATGGCCTCGACCACGCCTTTTTCAACCGCGGGGACATACTGGCGCGGGACCACGCCGCCTACGATCTTGTCCACGAACTCAAAACCGCCACCGCGCGGCAGGGGCTCGATCTTGAGCCAGGCGTCCCCGTATTGTCCGTGGCCTCCGGACTGTTTTTTGTATTTTCCCTGCGCCTCGGCCTTCGTGCGGATCGTCTCCTTGTACGGGACCTTTGGCGTCTTCATCGTTACGTCGGCGCCGAACTTCCGCTTGAGCTTCTCGAGCGTCACTTCGAGATGGACCTGCCCCATGCCTGACAACACCATTTCTTTTGTCTGCTCGTCATAGGTAAATTTCAGCGTGGGGTCTTCCTCCAGGAGCTTGTGAATGCCGATGCTCACCTTGTCCTCGTCGCCCCGTGTTTTGGGAGCAACGGCATAGGACATCACCGGATCGGCGTACTTCACGAACTCGAGAAGGATCGGGTGTTGCTCGGAACAGAGCGTATCGCCCGTCAGGGTCTCTTTCAGCTTCGCGATCGCGCCTATCTGTCCGGCGGTCAGCGTCTGCGTCGCGACCTGCTTCTTCCCCTGGATATAGAACAGGGATCCCACCTTTTCCTTCACCTCTTTCGTTGAATTATAGACGCTCGAGTCGGACTTGAGCGTACCCGAGTACACGCGAACCAGGGACAGTTTTCCGGCAAAGGGATCGTTGATCGTCTTAAATACCATGGCCGCAAGATGCTCTTCGGGCGTGGGCTTTCGAAAAATTTCGTTGCCCGTCTTGGGGTCCTTGCCTTTGATCTGGACACTCCGCGCGTGTTCGACCGGTGAAGGGAGGCACATGAGGATCATGTCGAGAAGCGGCTGGATGCCCATGTTCTTGACCGGAGAACCGCACAGCACGGGCAACAGGCCTCCGCCGATCGTGCCGTGCTTGAGCCCGGCAATAAGGTCTTCCTGAGAAAGATCCCCCTTGTCCAGGTACTTCTCAAGGAGTCCGTCGTCGGTCTCGGCTATCTGCTCCACCAGTTTTTTCCGGTAGAGGGAAGCATCCTGCTTCATGGTTCCGGGGATCTCTTGTTCTTCCATCTTCCCGCTGTTGTCATTGGTGAAGAAGAGCGCCTTCATTTTGATGAGATCGATGACGCCACGGAAGCTGTCCTCATGGCCGATCGGGAGTTGGAGCACCAGGGAGTTCTTGCAGAAATACTTTTCCATATCGCCTATGGCACGGAAGAAATCCGCCCGCTCCTTGTCCAGTTTGCTCACAAAAGCCACGCGGGGAATTTCGTAGTCGCAGGCGAATTTGTAGATTTTTTCCGTTTCGGCTTTCACGCCGGAAATGGCGGACATCATTCAGGTGCTTGAGCGGATCCACTCAGCAGGGACGACCATCTTAATGATCGAGCACGTCATGGAAGCCATTCTGAAATTGACCAATCGCGT
>DAIDTZ010000190.1 GCA_027456925.1 Nitrospirota bacterium | reverse complement strand
GTATATTTTTACCTTCTCGAGTTCGTTCTTGATTTTCTGGAGGTCGCTGCCTACGGTCTGCCAGAGATACTGGGCCGCGTCATGCTGGATGGCCACACCGAGCAACCTGGCGCGCGTCTCGATCCAGCCCACGATCTCGCGTTCGAGCAGCGGGTAAAAGCGTATGACCCCGCCATGGGCCTCGACAGCGGAGGTGACGGCCTTTTTTTCGTATCTCCCCTGGTTCGACACGAGAACAAGACAGGTGCTCGGCGACGGGTCGTGCAGATAGGGCGCGAGTTCGTCAAGGTCGGCGGCCTTGAACGCATCGATCTCTTTCGCGATCACAAGACGCTTTTCCGACATGAACGGGAGCGTCTGGGCAAGGTTGACGATATCTGAGGCTGAGGTGTCGCGGCAGTAGAGCGCGTTGAAATTAAAATCACGCGCCCCCGGCTCAACCACCGTTTCGATGATGAGGTCAAGGGCCTCCTGGATCAGGAACTCCTCTTCACCAAAGAATAAATAGAGAGGGAGGACCTTCCGCTGCTTCAGGCCGGATACCAGCTCAAGATATTTCATCATGCATCCTTAAACGCCATCAGGCTCCCTGCTGAACTTCAACGTAGCTCTGTACTCCCCGTTAGAATCCGTCCAACACTCTGCTCCGCAGCGAAGAAGCGAGGTCCTTGCACGCTTTCTTCATAGCTCCATCTTTTGCTATCTTCGTCTGCGAGATGTCCCCTATGGCAACAGCGTAGATGGAGTTAAAAACCGAGCCGAGGCCGACATCCTGCATGAGGACCTTCTGCGTTTTGTTGTCCACAAGGCTCAAGCTTATGCCGATAGTAACATTGTAGGACTGCACGTAAGAAGCAGCTGTATAGGATAAAGGCGTCATTTCGAACTTGGTCACCCGGCCTCTGAGCACGAGGTCTGCGTTTTCGACGCTTACAACCTTGAGCCTGCCATCGGTGAGAAACTCCTCCACAACGGCTTTTGTAACCTCTACATCAACATAGGGTTCCATGGTGCCGTTGATGAACACGGGTATCGCGATGCTTTTCGCGCCCTGAGGAACGACGCCGCCAACGGAGCTGAAATGGTAACCGCAGGAGGGAACGAACGCGAGCAGGCTGACAACAAGCGGCAGTGCAAACCGCAGGTGCATCCACCGCCGGCGCGAAGGGGCAGGTTTCGATAAAAAGGCATGAAAGGTCATATGCAATTGTATAACTTTCTCTTCATCCTACACAACAACATTCACGAGCTTGCCTTGTACGACGACAACCTTTTTCTGCGGGTTGCCGCGGGTAAACTCCTTGACCTTGGGATCGGCCAGCGCCGCGGCTTCTGCGTCTTTATCGGAAGTGCCCGCAGGCAGCGTTAGTTTGCTCCTGACCTTGCCGTTTACCTGGACGATGATCGTCACTTCCGATGCTTTGATAGCCTCCGGGTCGTGTTGCGGCCACGGTTCATTCGCAACGTGCGCAGGGTGTCCCGTCGAGGCCCAAAGCTCCTCTGCGAAGTGCGGTGCAAAGGGGGAGATCAAGAGCGTCAGGGTATCGATGGCGGAGCGCAGCACGGCCCGTTGCAGGTCGGTGCTCACGCCGTCCGTCGTATAGTCATACATCTCGTTCACCATCTCCATGAGCGCCGAAATAGCCGTGTTGAAGTGAAATTCGCGCTCAATGTCTTCGGTAACCTTCTTGATCGTGAGGTGGGTCTTGCGGTAAAGCCTGTCCCCCCGGGCCTCGGCCCCGGCCGGTTTGACATTGAGAACGTCCCGGCTGTGCCTGTATACGATCGCCCAGACGCGGTGCAGGAACCGGTACGCGCCGTCCACACCCTGGTCGCTCCATTCGAGATCGCGTTCCGGCGGCGCGGCAAAGAGCGAGAAGAGACGGGCCGTGTCAGCGCCGTATTTCGTCAGGATGAAGTCGGGATCGACGACGTTCCCTTTGGACTTGCTCATCTTGGCGCCATCCTTGATCACCATGCCCTGGGTGAGCAAGTTCAGGAACGGCTCGTCGCCGTTAAAAAGCCCGAGGTCGCGAATCACCTTGGTGAAAAACCGCGCGTACAGAAGGTGGAGCACGGCGTGCTCGATGCCGCCAATGTACTGGTCCACACTCATCCAATAGCCAGCCGCCTTCTTGTCGAAGGGCGCCTTATCGTCCCGGGGAGAACAGTAGCGGAGGAAATACCATGACGAGTCCACGAAGGTGTCCATGGTATCCGTCTCGCGTCGCGCTTTTCCGCCGCAGGTGGGGCAGGTAGTCTCCCGGAACGACTTCGATTCTGCCAAGGGCGATTGCCCCTTACCCGTGAGCGCAACGTCTGTCGGCAGCTTCACGGGCAGGTTTTTCTCTGCAACCGGAACCACACCGCATTTTTCGCAATAAATGATCGGGATCGGAGTGCCCCAGTAGCGCTGGCGCGAGATGCCCCAGTCGCGGAGCCGCCAGTTCACGGTCCGCCTGCCGGTCTTCTTCCGCTCGACATAATCGGCGACCGCCTCTTTCCCCTTCCCATTCGGCGTGCCGTCAAAGGGTCCGGAGTTCACCATCGTCCCTTCCGCGATGTATGCTTCCTTCATCGTAGCGGGATCGAGGTTCTTTTCCGCGTTCTGGATCACGACGCGAACGGGGATAGTATACTTCTTTGCAAACTCAAAGTCGCGCTGATCGTGGGCGGGCACGGACATGATGGCCCCGGTTCCGTATTCCATCAGCACAAAATTGCCGACCCAGACCGGGACCCTTTCGTTGTTCAGGGGATTGACGGCATAGGCACCGGTAAAAATGCCTTCCTTCTCGTGCGCTTCGTCGGTGCGCGCGGCCTTGTCTTCACGCATCACGCGCTGGACAAAAGCGCGAACGTCGTCAGCCTCCCGCTTGCCCTTGATGAGGGATTCCAGCATCGGATGCTCGGGAGCGATGCTCATGAAGGTCACGCCGTAGAGCGTGTCTGGCCGCGTGGTGAAGATCGCAAGCTTCTCGCCAACGCCTTCCACGGAAAAGTCCACTTCCACGCCCACGGACTTGCCGATCCAGTTCCGCTGCATCGTGAGCACGCGCTCCGGCCAGCCCGTCAGCTTGTCGGTATAGGCCAGCAGTTCCTCGGCATAGGCGGTGATCTTGAAGAACCACTGCTCGAGCTCCTTGTGCTGCACAACCGAGCTGCAGCGCCAGCACAGGCCGTCCTCCACCTGCTCATTCGCCAGCACGGTGTTGCATGACGGGCACCAGTTCACGTAGGAGAGCTTCTTGTACGCCAAGCCCCGTTCGTACATCTTGATAAAGAGCCACTGGTTCCAGCGGTAGTACTCTTCGAGGCACGTCGTCACCTCGCGGTCCCAGTCGTAGGACAGGCCGAGGCGCTTGAGCTGCTTGTCGCGCATGAAGGCGATGTTTTCGAGGGTCCATTTCGCCGGATGGGTCCCGTGCTTGATGGCCGCGTTCTCCGCCGGAAGCCCGAAGGAGTCCCACCCCATTGGATGAAGCACGTTGAACCCGCGCATCCGCTTGTAACGGGAAATGACGTCTCCGATGGAGTAGTTGCGCACATGGCCCATGTGGATCCTGCCCGAGGGATAGGGGAACATCTCAAGGCAGTAATATTTGGGTTTCGCGGGGTCTTCCGTCACCTTGAAGGTCTTGCTCTCCTGCCACAAGCGCTGCCATCGTTCTTCAACTTTCTTGAAATCGTACCGTTCTTCCAACCAATCCTCCTCCTATCACGCGCAAAGCATACTAAATGGCAGCCGCCTCTATTCTGCGATCCTCACACTGTTCGCGGCAACTTCTTCCGCCGCACCATCCGCTTCATCCGTTTTTCGCCTGAGTTTTAACATACTGATCGATGATGATGAGGGATTTCGTGTCGCAGTTCAAAAAATTTACGCCGTACCGGCGCCTGCCCGATGCGGTTTTATCCGACCTCATGACCACGCATTCAACGGTTATCCCGCAATGGGCAATGCTGAATGTGCAGATAAGCCGCTCCCCCGTCTTGAGCTCCCGGCTGGTCTCCAGCAGCATCCCGGAAATGCTGATATTGAGAGACTGAGCCGTAAAAACACTGTCCCCTTCCCTGCCCTTGATGGCTATGCGCTGCAGCACGCGCATGCCCTTCCGCTGCGGCACGACCAGCAACTCGGAGATCCTTGCGAAAAGCAGGCCGGGGTCCGCCGGCCTGGGGATGACGGAATTCGCTCCCGCAGCCCGGCACTGGGCCAGGGAAAGATCGGTATTGTTACAAACCACGACGATGGAAACGTTCTTCAGATTTGCAGCGCTCCGGATCGCAGAGCAAAGCTTCGCGCCGCCCATGATCGGCAGCTCGGAATCGGTTACGATGAGGTCCGCCTTGTGAGTTTCGTGCAGGTGGAGTATTTCTTCCGATGACCCGGCTGTGAAAGTCGAGATGCTTCCCCGGCTGAACACGGTGCCGTTCTTTCCAAAGAGGCGAATGATGGGCTCTGCAATTATGATCTTTTTCATTGATAATGCGACATCGTTCGTTCTTCCCGCCATGTCTTCATCATGAGAAACGGGCGGAAACCGGCGTCATCATGTCCAATCGAGGCGCCGGACTCCTGTCCCGAAGCGCCGGGCGTGTTATGTCATCTCACGCGCGGCCTCTGGGAAAATCTTATTCTCTTACCCATCCCGGGTAGGCGTCTGCCCGCCTTGCTTCCTCGGGGAGGTCCTTTTCAAGCTTCTTCCTGGTCAGTTCGATCTTTTTCTCAAGCAAGGCCTTCTTTTTTTCGCGGCTTGCCAGCGCTTTCTTTCTCTTTGCGGTCAGTACCTTGGGGCTGTCTTCCTCGTCCTTTTCCTTTTTCTCCACGAGCTCTTTCTCATACTGCAAATCTCTCAGTTGTTGCCGGTACTTGTCCGCCCGCCTGCGCCAGTAGTCCTCGCCCCTCCCGTACTTATCCCGGTGGTCTGAGGATTTTGTCGCCCGTGGACCCGGCGCAATCGGATTCTTCCCCACGCTCACCCGGGATTCGTCGGGTTTGATTGTCGAGGCGCCGGCCCGGTATTCCTGGGGAATCTGTTTCGGGTCGTTGGTGAAAAACTCTTTACCATCCCTATCCACCCAGCGGTAAAATTCGGCCCGGGCGTTTGATGCGAACAACAAGAGGAGACACACTGCAAGCATGACGAAGTTTTTCATAACGTCCTCCCAGAGCAGAGTGGTGTGAAGGCTAAAAAATAACACAATTATCAGGCCTGCGCAAGGTTTTTTCTTGTGCTGTCACGGTCAAAAATGCTATAGTGCCGGCATCACAGGCTGAGTGCAGCGCATATCGTTCCTGGAGCACGGCCTTCTTCGCGCACTCTGTTCCCAGCCGGCTGCGCCAGTTTAAATTCCCAGCTCCGGGCTCTCAAAACCATGCCAAAACCTATCGTTGCCATAGTGGGCCGTCCGAACGTCGGAAAATCCACGCTTTTCAACCGGATCCTCGGGAGAAACTTCGCCATTGTCGAAGACATGCCCGGTGTTACCCGCGACCGCAATTACGCCGAGGCCGAGTGGGAGGAGAAGCACTTTCTGCTCGTGGACACCGGAGGTTTCGAGCCGGAAACCGACGACGTCATGTATTCAAAGATGCGGGACCAGACAACGCTCGCCGTGGAAGAGGCCGACATTATTATCTTCCTCCTGGACGGGAAAGAGGGCTTGTTGCCGTCGGATATCGAGGTGTCCCACCGGCTGAGGGCCTCGGGGAAACCTGTGCTCTACGCCATCAATAAAGTGGACGGCGTAAGGCATGAAGGCCTTCTCCCCGACTTTTACCGTCTCGGCATAGACACCCTCTACCCGCTCTCCGCCCAGCACGGCCCCGGCTTTTCCGACCTCATGGACGAGCTCTGGCGCATGCTGCCCGAGTCCCCGTCGCAGCCCGAAGCCGGGGAAGAAGCAGTCATACCGAGAATCTCCATCCTCGGCCGGCCGAATGTGGGCAAATCCTCCTTCGTGAATTCGCTGATCGGCGAGGACCGGATGATCGTGAGCCCCGTTGCCGGCACGACCAGGGATTCCGTGGACAGTTTGTACCAGTATTACGGCAGAAAATATATTCTTGTTGACACTGCCGGCATCCGGAGCCGCGGCAGGATCAGCCAGGGAGTTGAAAAGTACAGCGTCATGCGCGCGATGAAAAGCCTGGTTCGCGCAGATGTGGCCCTGGTGCTCATCGACGCTTCGGAAGGGATCACGGAGCAGGATGAACGGATCGCCGGCCTGGCGCACGAGGAAGGCAAAGGCCTTATCCTTATTCTAAACAAGTGGGACCTGGTGCCTGACAAGGAAGAGGCCTACAAGAAGTTCATGACCGATATCCAGCAGAGGCTCAAGTTTGCCGCCTATGCGCCTGTTCTCACCATCTCGGCGAAAACGCGCCAGCGCATCACGAAGATTTTCGACGAAATTGACCGCGTTATTCAAGAGACGGAGAAGCGGGTGCCCACTGCGGAGCTTAACCGGGTTTTTGAACGGCTTACGGCGACCCATGAACCGCCCCTCTACCGCGGCAAGCGGGTCAAATATTACTACATAACCCAGGGAAGCATCAAGCCGCCCACCTTCATTTTGTTCGTAAATTATCCCGACGGAGTGCATTTCTCGTACCTCCGCTATATCGAGAACAACCTCCGCGAAGCCTTCGGCTTCCAGGGCACGCCGCTCCGCATTTTTGCAAAAAGCCGGAGGGAAGAACGAACCAAGGGGGAGAGGTCGTCAAAAAAAAAATAAATTGACTCCCCTCGTCGACAAAGAGTATTGCTATTCGTGTAACTAACTGTTGATGATGTCGTAAGAAG
>DAIDTZ010000189.1 GCA_027456925.1 Nitrospirota bacterium | reverse complement strand
CCACCTTGATGATGCCTCCGGGCAGCAGGCTTTTCCCTTTATTTACCAGCGCCTCGCGGCCCCCGTCGTCTATCACCAGCCTGCCGGCCGATGTAACCGTATAGGCAATCCAGTGCTTGCGGCTGTCCTGCTTATCGGGCTTCGGCAGAAACAGGGTCCCGACGTCTTTCCCCTCGAAGAGCGCGGGCAGCACTCCGTTCTTTATCCCGTTCACGATCACCATGGGGGAGCCGTAAGCACCGACCTTCTTGGCCGTAATAATCTTGGAACGCATGCCCCCGGTGCCGACCGCGGACTGTGCATCGCCCGCGCCGCGTTCGATCTCAGCAGTAATTTTCTCGACGAGCGGAATCAGCTCGGCGGAAGGATCGAATTTGGGATCAGCCGTGTAGAGACCGTCGATATCGGACAGGATCACCAGGAGATCGGCGTCGGCAAGGTGCACGACCATGCCGGAGAGGCTGTCGTTGTCCCCGAACTTGATCTCGTCGACCGAAACGGTATCGTTTTCATTAATAATGGGCACGACCCCGTAATCCAAGAGCGTCTGGAGTGTGTTTCGTGCGTTCAGAAACCGGGTGCGATTCGAAAGGTCTTCGCGGGTGAGCAGCACCTGCGCCACCTTGTGCCCGTGCGCTGCGAAGGTTTTTTCGTACATCCACATGAGGCTCGATTGGCCGACAGCTGCCGCAGCCTGCTTGAGCGAAAGAGGCATGCCTCTCGTTTTTTTAAGCCCCAGTTTTGCCAGGCCGGCGGCGATGGCGCCTGATGACACCACGATGACCTGGCGTCCCTGCCCCATGATGGTTGAGACGTCGGCTGCAAGACGTTCGATGCGGCCCTGGTCCAGCCCTTGCTCGGATGACGTGAGGACGGCGCTTCCGACCTTGACCACGATGCGGCGGGCCTTGGAAAAGATCGTTTTTCTGTTGGCTTGAAGGTTTTTCATTTCGCGATGTGTTCATGCTTCGGCGCAATCAGCACGAACAAAAATAGTTTTTAAAAAGACTGGCCAACCTTCACCAAGAATGTAACGCAGGATGAAGGGACTGCAAATCAAGCACCATGCTGGGATTCTACTCCTCGATCCTGACTACCGGCTTCTCTTTTTCCGTCTTTTGCTCTCTGGCGTCCCTCTCCTCTTCAATCTTGTCGGCGAGGAAACGGAGCAGCTGCGGCAAACCCGCGCCTGTTACTGCAGAGATGGGAAAGAATGCGTATCCCTGCTCCCGGCAATATGCGGTCAGCTCTTCTACTCTCTCCGGGTCAGCGGCATCGATCTTGGTGGCGGCAACGGCCATGGACTTCTTCAATAATGCTTCGCTGTAGAGTTCCAGCTCTTTATTGATCTTTTGAAAGTTCTCGACCGGATCTCCCGGCACCATGCCCGATACGTCCACCATATGGAGCAGGATCGACGTCCGCTCCACATGACGCAGGAATTCAAACCCCATCCCCGCGCCTTTATGGGCATTCTCGATCAGGCCGGGGATGTCGGCAACGACGAAGCTCCGCCTGCCTTCCGGCTTCACCACGCCCAGGACGGGGGACAACGTGGTAAAGGGATAGTCCGCGATCTTGGGTTTGGCTGCCGAGATGCTCGAAATGAGCGTGGACTTGCCCGCGTTCGGGAAGCCGACGAGGCCCACGTCCGCGAGAAGCTTGAGTTCCAGAAACAGCCACTGCTCTTCGCCCGGTTCTCCCGGCTGCGCATGGCGGGGGGCCTGGTTCGTAGCGGTCTTGAAAAAAGTGTTCCCCTTGCCCCCCCTGCCGCACCGTGCGATGATGTACGTCATCCCGTCCGTATCGAGATCGACGATCGTGGTGCGGGTCTCGGCATCGTTCACAATCGTTCCTACGGGAACACGAATGATAGTGTCTTTCCCGTCAGCGCCCGACTGTTCCTTGCCGCGGCCTTGCTCGCCTTTTTCGGCATAGTAGTGCTGCTGGTACCTGAGGTCGATCAACGTTCCGAGTTGTTTGTCGGCTACCAGGACGACATCGGCGCCTTTGCCTCCGTCGCCGCCGTTGGGCCCGCCGCGGGGCACATACGCTTCGCGCCGGAAACTCACGCACCCGGGGCCGCCGTGACCGGCCCTCACTTCAATTTTCACCCTATCAATAAAATTCGACATGGAATATCTGAATCCCCCTGACTCACCTTCTTTTACTCGAAAAGGGAGATTTGAACAATGTTTTCAATGAAATATACTGTTATATGGCTGAAAAAGCAAGCTGGAAAAAATGCCGGAGTGTTAGCCCCTTCTTTCAGAAATAATCAGACCTGCAATGGGGCAGGTTCAGACGGGAAATAAAAAAGGCAGCATAGAGTTCTATGCCGCCTTGGTCGTCAATCCTGTCTGCGAATTGCTACGAAGCCGCGTATACGCTCACCTGTTTGCGTTCCTTGTCTTTGCGTTCGAACTTCACTACGCCGTTGATCTTGGCAAAGAGCGTATCATCGCAGCCCTTGCCCACGTTCACGCCGGGATGGATCTTGGTCCCGCGCTGGCGGATAATGATCGTTCCTGCAAGCACCTGCTCGCCGTCGTATCGTTTTACGCCGAGATACTGCGGATTGCTGTCTCTGCCGTTCCTAGAACTACCAACGCCTTTTTTATGTGCCATTGCTTGAATCCTCCAAAATCCTTCTTGCCGCCGAGGCACGAAGGCTAAAATAATGCGATTTTATTTTTCCTGCCCTTCGCAGCGACTATTATGCGATGATTTCTTTTACTTTGATGGCCGTGTAGTTCTGGCGGTGACCATTGGTGTTACGGTATCCCTTGCGTCTCCGGTGCTTGAAGATCAGGAGTTTTACGCCCCTGTCCTGCTCCACGACTTCGGCCGTGACTTTGGCTGAATCGAGCTTGGGCTTGCCGACCGACATCTTGTCTCCGTCGGAAATCATTAAAACGTCCTTGATTTCGACAATATCGCCCTTCTTTGCATCAAGGCTCTCCACCCTGACTACATCGCCGGGTGAAACCTTGTACTGTTTTCCACCGGTAGTAATGACTGCGTACATTGAAACCTCCCTCACAAATTCACTCACCAACGTATTAAGAGCGCATAAAATACCACGTAACCTGCGGAGTTGTCAAGGGAAAAAACCTGTCAGGCCGAAAAAAATCCCTAACAGCCCGATTGACCTTCACCTGTGTCTGCGAAAATAAGCTCGAATAATGCCTGTACCTGCATAAAGGTGCTACTCCAGTGTCGTGTGAAACCGCCGGAAGCTGGCAACGACGCAGATCACTGCTATGATCGTCAGATACACAATATGGGTAACGACATACTCCGCTTGCCCGCCTTTAATCATGATGTTGCGAAGAAGACCCATGAAGTGCGCGAGCGGGTCGAAAAAAGAAAGCCACCGGAGGACAGCAGGCATGTTTTCGAGAGGGAACATCATCCCCGAGAACATGATCATCGGGAAGTTGAACAAAAACCCGGCAAGGGCCGCCTGCTGCTGGTTCTTGCAGTAAGTGGAAATCAGCGTCCCCAAAGCCACGGCAGTGCATACAAAGGCGAAGGACGCGATGAACAAGGCAATCAAAGAACCGCGCATAGGGACATGGAAAGCGAACACCGCTACTCCCAGGATCAACGGCACGTTTGACATTCCAAGAATTACATAAGGGATCGTCTTGCCGTAAATGACCTCGGACCGCGATACCGGCGCCGAGATCAGCATCTCGAACGTCCCCATCTCCTTCTCCCGCACAATGGCCACGTTGGTCAACACCATCGTCGACATCAGCATGAGCATGCACATCACTCCGGGGACCATAAAGACCGATGTGTCGAGTGATGGGTTGAAGAGCACGCGCGTGCTGATCCGGATCGGAGGAGGTAGCGGAGTATACTCAAGATCATCCCTGACCGTCTGCTGAACGATGTTTTGCAGATACGCTTCTATGGACTGGGCCTGAACCACGTTTGTTGCGTTCACGAGCAGCTGCAGCTTCGCGTCCCCGCGTCCGAGCGCGCGCGTGAACCCGCCGGGAGGCGGAACAAGCACGGCATCGGCATCGCCCGCTTCGATCATGGTGAAGGGGTCCTGCTCGCTGCTCCTCGCCGGGATAAACCATTTTCCGGCAATGCTTCGTTCGTAGACATTGCGCAAGACCGTGTCTTTGGAATCAAATACCGCCGCAAGTCTGATGTTCTTGACCTCGTTCGAAAGGGCGACGCCGAAAAGCGTCAGCTGGATCACCGGCATCACAAAGAGCAAGACCCTCATCCTGCGGTCCCGGAGGGTCTGGACCAGTTCTTTTTTTATGAATCCAATGAGTGTTTTATTCATGGCTCGAGGTCCCTCTTGAAGCGGCGCGCGGCCAGAAAGACCATCAGGCCGCAAATAAGAGCGAGCGCCAGAAACGGCCCGGCAAGTTCCAGCACGCTCGATCCTTCGAGAAAGGTGTCCCTGGCGATCAGCATGAACCAGCGCGCAGGCAGGATCATCGTGAAGTACTGAAAAAAGGCGGGCATGCTGGCGATAGGGAAAATAAAGCCCGAGAGCAGTTGCGACGGCAGATAGCCGGTCATCATGGACAATTGCATGGCAACGGTCTGTTTACGTGTTGCCACGGATATAAGCAGCCCCTGAGCAAGATAGGTTATGAGGAAGAGAAGGCAGCCGAAGCCGAAGACCCAGAGGTGTCCCACGAAGGGGATACCGAACACGGTCCTTGCAATGACATATACGAAGACCACGGCGATAATCCCGAGGATACCGTAGGGAGCAAGCTTTCCGACGATGATTTCGAGAGGCAGCACGGGCGTGGACAGGAGCAGCTCCATGGAGCCGTTTTCCCACTCCCGGGCCACGGTGAGCGCGGTCAGCAGGATCGAAAGGATCGACATCACCACGACCGTAAGCCCGGGGATCACGAACCACTTGCTGTTCAGCTCGGGATTGAATAAAAATCTCGTCCGGATCTCATAGGGAGGAGACGGATCAAAGCCGCCGATCCGCTGCGAAGCCATATTCTGGATGCTGCCTACATACCCCAGCACGGGACCGACCGTCGAGTTGTCGGTGCCGTCGACCAGTACCTGCGCCTCAGCGCCCCTGCCGGCAAAGAGGTCCTGTTCGAAACGCGGCGGAATGACCAGGGCTGCGCGCGCCCGTTCCGCGGACACATCAGTAATCCCCGCATGAGGGGAAGAAACGTGATGGATCAGAAAGTAGCCGGAGCTGCCGAACGTATCGAGCAGCCTCCGGGAGCTCTGCGATTGGTCGGAATCGCTCACCGCGAGGGCCACGTTCTTTACGTTGAACTCGATTGCAACGCCGAACATGATCACCATGAAAACCGGCAATACCAGCGCGGCCCCGAGGGTCGCCGGGTCCCGAAGAATGTGATAGACCTCTTTCCTCGCCACCGCGACAGCCCTGCGCCAGACAAAACCGTTCATCCTGCCTTCCCTTCCACGATCTGGATGAACACGTCCTCAAGCGACGGTTTGATCCTTTTGATCGTGAAGTTCTTCTCGAAGCCGTTCCGGACCGTTTCCCATGCATCTTCGCTTTTGATCGCGGCGTGAAACCTGAGGCCGTAGGGCTCAAAAAAAAGAAACACGTCATGCCGGGCAAATGCGGACACTTCGGCAAAGCTGAGAGACCCTCGTGGATCGAACTCGAGCATGGGCGTTGAAAAGGCCGCGGTTTTGAGCCCCTCCGGCGAATCGAGCGCGATGATCCTGCCTTCCCGCATGAGGGCTATCCTGTCGCACTGTTCCGCCTCGTCCATATAGTGGGTGGTCACGAAGACCGTCTTGTTTCTCTTGGCCAGCTGCCGAATGAGCTGCCAGAAGCGGCTGCGCGATGCGGGCGTCACGCCGGCCGTGGGTTCGTCGAGGAAGATGATCTCCGGGTCGTGCAAAAGAGCCGCCGCCAGCGACACCTGCTGCTTCGTCCCTCCGGACAGGTCGCGAACGAGCGTATTGAGGGGCTTGTCGAAAGAAATGAAGTCGAACAACTCCTTGCGCCGTTGCTCATAGGTCGCTTTTTCCATTTTTCTGAGGCTGGCCGTGAAGTTCAGGTTTTCCTCGACGGTCATGTCGTTGTAGAGGGTGAATTTCTGGGACATGTAGCCGACCTTGGCTTTGACCGCCTGTTCGTTGTGGTCGAAGCTGATCCCTCCTACGCTTACCAAGCCTTCGGAAGGCCGCAGGAGGCCGCAGAGCACCCGGATCGTGGTCGTCTTGCCCGCGCCGTTCGCGCCGAGAAACCCGAAGGTTTCGCCGCGGCGGACGGTGAAGGAAATCCCGTTTACGGCGTAGAAATCGCCGAACCGTACCGAAAGGCCTTTCACCTCCACTGCCAGGTCATTCATGGATATCTCTCCGGAGGAAGAGTTCATCAAAGCTTGACACTCCCTCTTCTGCCAGGAGTTTCCGCGGCTCCCCTGCGGCGACCAATTTGCCGCGTTCCAGAAGATGAACGCGCCCGCACCGCTCCGCTTCGTCCATGTATGCAGTGGTCACGAGAATCAGAATCTTCTGGTCCAGGAGGCGGTACAGAAGTTCCCAGAATTCCCTGCGGCTGATCGGATCGACCCCGGTCGTGGGCTCATCGAGGAGCATGACGCGCGGAGACCGCAGGAGCGCGCACATGAGGCCCAGCTTCTTGTACATCCCGCCTGAAAGCTGGCCTGCCGGCCGATTTACAAATTCGTTCAACCGCGTGATGCGAAGGAGCTCCTCGCGCTTCTGCTCATAAAGTTCCTGCGGAATTCCGTAGAGTTCTTTGAAAAAATCCAAATGCTCGGCGATGGAAAGGTCTGAGTAGAGGCTTTGTGTCTGCGGCATATATGCGACTTCGGGGCGAATGCTTTCGAAGTCGACGGGTTCGTTGTCGCGGTAAAATACAACAGCGCCTTTCGTGGGTTTGAGCAAGCCGAGCAGGAGGCGCAAAAGCGTGGTTTTCCCCGAGCCCTCCGGCCCGATCACGCCATGCATGAGCCCCGAGGAAAAGTCCAGGGTCATTCCGTCAAGGGCGGGGTTTCTTCCGAATACTTTTGAAACGCCCTGCACTGATATGGAAATAGGCATTGAAGACATAATAAATCCCAAATTACAAATAACAAATCCCAAATAAATGTCAAAATAACAGATATCAAACAATAAAGTCAGACTTCATTCTTGATGATCTCGTAAAAAGTCCCCAGTGCTGTCATTGCGAGGAGCGGAGCGACGCGGCAATCTCGATTTATCAGGCAGATACGAACTACGAGATTGCTTCGCTACGCTCGCAAAGACTGCTTTTATGACTTTTTACGAGT
>DAIDTZ010000188.1 GCA_027456925.1 Nitrospirota bacterium | reverse complement strand
TCTCGTAAAAAGTCCCCAGTGCTGTCATTGCGAGGAGCGGAGCGACGCGGCAATCTCGATTTATCAGGCAGATACGAACTACGAGATTGCTTCGCTACGCTCGCAAAGACGGCTTTTCTGACTTTTTACGAGTGCGTCAAGTTTATGGTTTGACATCTCAGCTAAGACGTGCGGCAGTTTCTATTCCAGCCAACATCGCAGAAGGCTTCAAGAAAAGAACAAAAGCAGATAAAGCGAAATTCATGAATATAGCGCAAGGATCGATTGAAGAATGTCGATACTATGCGATCTTAACACGAGATTTGAAATTCGCCGATAGTATGGAGATTTTGAACCAGCTTGAGGAGGTAAGTAAATTGCTGAATGCCTATACCTCCTCCATTCTGACTCCTGGCTCCTTTGTTTACCCTATGACCGAACTGACCCCTCTTATGAAACAATACCGCGAGATCAAGCATCGCCACCTCGACGCGATCCTGCTCTTCCGCATGGGCGATTTCTACGAGATGTTCGATCAGGACGCGGTGACGGCCTCGAAAGTGCTTGAAATCACGCTGACGGCGCGGAACAAGTCCAAGGGCATTGAAACGCCGCTTTGCGGCTTCCCGTATCACGCTGTTGACGGGTACATTGCCAAACTGATCAGGCGGGGCTTTAAGGTCGCCGTCTGTGAACAGGTCGAGGACCCCAAGCTCGCCAAGGGGCTCGTGAAGCGGGAAGTGATCCGCGTCGTGACGCCGGGAACGGTGCTCGACGCGAACCTGCTTGACGCGAAGGACAACAACTATCTCGCTTCCCTCTATCCCGCCAAAGAGGGGTTCGGACTTTCTTTTCTCGACATATCAACGGGTAATTTTTTCATAGCCGAGGTCCGCGGGACCGACAATCTCGTTGAACTGGATGCCATGCTTGCGCGGTTCACGCCCCGTGAGATCGTTTTGCCGAAAGGGCATCAGCTTTCCGAAGGTCTCGGGGCGCTGCTTCGCCAGTATACGCAGGCTGTCAACGCCTATGACGACTGGACCTTTGACCGTGAAACCGCGCTGCGCACCCTGCTCGAACACTTCAAGACGGCTTCCCTCGAAGGTTTCGGATGCAACGGCATGAAGATCGGCCTTTCGGCCGCCGGTGCGGCCCTCCGTTATATAGAAGACACGCAGAAAACCGCGCTGACGAATATCCGGACGATCCGGCCGTTCCTGGCCCGCGAGTACATGATGATGGACGCCTCCTGCCAGCGCAATCTCGAACTGGCCAGGAATATCTATGACGGCTCGAGCCAGGGGACGCTTCTTTCAATACTTGATTTCACGGCCACGTCCATGGGAGGGAGAAAGCTGCGTGAGTGGCTTTTAAATCCGCTCATGAATCCCGGCGAGATCGAGCGGCGGCTTGACGTTGTCGCCGAATTCAAGGACAGCCACCAACTCCGTGCCGACCTCCGGGCTTCGCTCGGCGTCGTGTATGATCTGGAGCGTCTTATCAGCCGGGCTTCGCTGGGAGCTTCGAATGCCCGGGACCTGATCGCGCTCAAGCAATCCTTTACCGCTTTGCCGCGTATCAAGGAGCAACTGGCGGGTTGCAGCGCGAGACTTACCTTCGATCTTGTGGAAGGATGGGACGATCTCCAGGATGTGTTCGAGCTCATCGATAAAGCCGTTTATGATGACCCTCCCTATACGCTCCGGGAAGGCAAGCTGATCAAAAAAGGGTTTAACGCCGGGCTTGACGAACTGCGCTCCATCAGTTCCGAGGGCAAGGGGTGGATCGCCGGCATTGAGCAGCGGGAGCGCGAGCGGACGGGCATCGGCTCGCTCAAGGTGAGCTACAACAGGGTGTTCGGATACTACATCGAAATCACCAGGGCCAACCTTGGCAGCGTGCCGCAGGACTTCATCCGCAAACAGACCCTGGCGAACGCGGAGAGGTTTATCACTCCCGAATTGAAAGAGTACGAGGAAAAGGTGCTCGGCGCCGAGGAAAAGATCCTCGACCTGGAGTATCGCCTCTTCCAGGAAGTGCGTGAATCGGTTTCAGCGCGGACCGTCCGCATCCAGGACATGGCCCGCAGGCTCGCAATTCTGGACTGTCTTCTGTCCCTTGCCGAGGCAGCGGCCAAGTACGCCTATTCCCGGCCCGCGATCCTCGAGGGAGATACGCTCAGGATCGTCGAGGGAAGGCATCCCGTTCTCGAACAACTCTTTGCCGGGGAACGGTTTATTCCGAATGACACGGTCCTCGACTGCGAGGAAAACCAGCTTATCATCCTCACGGGACCGAATATGGCCGGGAAATCCACGTACATGCGCCAGGTGGCGCTCATCACGCTGATGGCGCAGATGGGGAGCTTCGTTCCCGCCCGGGAAGCCCAGATCGGGGTCGTTGACCGGATCTTTACGCGCGTCGGCGCCTCGGACTTCATCACGCGCGGGCAGAGCACGTTCATGGTCGAGATGAACGAGACCGCGAATATCCTGAACAATGCCACGGACCGGAGCCTCATCATCCTCGATGAGATCGGCAGGGGCACGTCAACCTTTGACGGCATCAGCATTGCCTGGGCCGTGGCCGAGTATATTCACACCAAGCTCCGGGCGCGGACGCTCTTCGCCACGCATTATCATGAGCTCACCGAACTTGCCCTCACCATGGACCGGGTGAAGAACTACACCGTGGCCATCAAAGAATGGAACGATCAGATACTCTTCCTGCGGAAAGTGATCGAAGGCGGCGCGGACAAGTCCTACGGGATCCAGGTGGCCCGCCTCGCCGGGCTGCCCCAGGCCGTTATCATGCGCGCCAAGGAAGTGCTGGCGAACCTCGAAAAGGCCGAGTTCAATGATTTGGGTGAACCGGTTGCGGCGCCGAAAGTGGGACGGGGGGACGGGGAGACGGGGAGAAGGGGTGACAAAAGCCTCCAGGGGAAAGTATCTCTTGCGACGGATGCAGTCGAACCGCAGCTCGGGCTTTTTGCGAGCGAGGCAGGTTTGCTGTTCAAGGAACTGCAAGAGCTTAACCTCGACGCCATGACCCCGCTCGAGGCCATGAACAAACTGCATGAGCTCAAGAAGAAAGTGAGTGGAAACTAACGGGAATTTTTCCGCTCTGCAGCAAATGTTGAGCGCCACTTCTTTGTTGACACTGTGACCCTGTTTCTGGTACTATCGTGCCATCATTCACGCGAAAGGAGCAGTATCGGAAATGCAGGTAATATTACGGGAAGATATCGACAAATTAGGGAAAATAGGCGACCTCGTCAAGGTTGCTGACGGGTATGCCAGAAACTATCTGGTCCCGAATAAGAAGGCAATCGAAGCAACGCCTAAGAACCTCAATGCCATGGACCATGCCAAGAAGATGGTCTCGGACCGCATCCGCAAAATGAAAAAAGAGGCGGCCGTGGAAGCAGACAGGATCAAGGGCCTCGCGGTCACCATCAAAGCCAAGGTCGGGGAAGAAGGCAAGCTCTTTGGTTCCGTCACGACCATGGATATCGCCGAAGCGGCAAAAGCCCAGGGTGTTGAGCTGGACAAGCGCAAGATCGTCCTGGACGAGCCCATCAAGCGGCTGGGCGAATATACGCTGACCGTGAAGCTGCATGCGGACGTTACGGCGGACCTTAGAGTCACGGTGGTCGCAGCAGAGTAGCATAAACCCAACTGAATTCAGGAGCCGGGAGGCAGAGGTCAGAGATGCATGCTGGTTTCTGACTTCCGGCTTCTTTTTTTATTTCTACTGGTCCGCGAGGTTGAATCATGTCCGTCCAGACCGAGGTCTCCCTTCAGAAACTTCCCCCCCAGAACATTGAAGCCGAACAGATGGTGCTCGGCGCCATCCTGATCGAAAACGATTCCATCAATAAAGTCATCGAAATGCTGTCCGCCGAGGATTTCTACAAGGATATCCACCGCAGGATTTATTCCGTCATGCTCGATATGTTCGAGTCCGGAGAGGCGATCGATCTGGTGACGCTGACCGACGCGCTCCGCGGCAAGGTCGGCCTGGACGCCGCGGGCGGCTCGTCGTACCTCGCGCAGCTTGTGAGTCTTGTGCCGACGGCGGCAAACATTAAGAACCATGCCAGGATCGTGCGGGAGAAATCGGTCCTGCGCCAGTTGATCCACTCCTCCACGGACATCATCACCCAGAGCTACGAGGACACACGGTCTGTCAACAGCATCGATGAACTCCTCGACCGGGCCGAGGAATCGATCTTCAAAATATCCCAGCAGAAAATGCGGGATTCTTTCGTCGCGCTCAAAGATATCGTCAAGAGCAGTTTCGAGACCATCGAACGCCTCTACGAACGCAAGGAGATGATCACCGGCCTTGCTACGGGCTTCCTAGATCTTGATAAAATGACCTCGGGCCTCCAGCCAAGCGACCTCATCATCATCGCCGGCAGGCCGTCCATGGGCAAGACCGCATTCGCCCTCAACATCGCCGCCCACGCCGCCATGGAACATCACAAAGCCGTGGCTGTCTTCAGCCTGGAAATGTCCAAGGAGCAGCTTGTTCTTCGCATGCTCTGCTCAGAGGCGCGGGTGGATGCGCACAAGCTCCGCTCGGGCTTTCTTTCGGAATCCGACTGGCCGAAACTGACCATGGCTGCCGGCCGGCTGTCCGAAGCGCCGATCTACATCGACGATACGGCCGCGATCTCGGTGCTTGAGATGCGCGCCAAGGCCAGGCGGCTGCAGGTCGATCACGGGCTCGATCTCATCATTGTCGACTACCTGCAGCTCATGCGCGGACGCAGCGATTCGGACAACCGGGAACAGGAAATTTCGAACATTTCCCGTTCCCTCAAGGCCCTGGCCAAGGAACTCAAGGTTCCCGTGATTGCGCTGTCGCAGCTCAACCGTGCGGTGGAAACGAGAGGCAAGGACAAGCGGCCGATGCTCGCCGATCTGCGGGAATCCGGCGCGATCGAGCAGGATGCGGACGTGATCATGTTTATCTACCGGGACGAAGTCTACAATAAGTGCGAATGCCCTCAGGACGGAGATTGCCTCTGCGGTAGGCGGGGCCTTGCCGAGGCAATCATCGGCAAACAGAGAAACGGTCCAATCGGCATCGTGAATATGACCTTCATGCACAAGTATACGCGCTTTGAGAATTCGGATAAGAGGAGTTATTAATCCTTGATGAACTCGTAAAAAGTCAGAAAAGCCGTCTTTGCGAGCGTAGCGAAGCAATCTCGTAGTTCGTATCTGCCTGATAAATCGAGATTGCCGCGTCGCTCCGCTCCTCGCAATGACAGCACTGGGGACTTTTTACGAGCTCAGCAATCCTTAGTACGATGATTTCCAGAACTCATGTGGCGCGATAACTTCATGGACACATTACGACGCCGAACCAGGGAGGTTACCAGTGGCTTCTGAAAAAGCTGCAATTGCCGAAAACGTACAAAAATTTCTCGGAAAGTCGGATTGGAAATCCGCCATCGCGGAGATGGAAAAACTTTTTGCCATCGACCAGGACCCGATCATCCGGGTGCGGATCGGCGACGCGCGCCAGAAAATGAACCAGAAAGCGGAAGCGGTGAAGGAATATATTCATGCCGCCGACCTGTACGCCGAGAAGGGATTCGTGGTCAAGGCCCTGGCGCAGTACAAGCTCGCCCTCAGGCTCGATCCCGCGAGCAAGGACGCCCAGGGCAGGATCGAATTGCTGCACACCAACAAATCGGTCTCCGAGCTGAAACTCGAGCCGATCGAGGACGGAGCCCTGGAGCCGACGCGAAGCGTTATCCCGCTTTTCTCCGATTTTACCCAGGAGGAGTTCAACGAATTCACGAAGCGGATGATCATCCATACCATGCCGCCGGGCAAGGCCATCATCAAGGAAGGCGATACGGGAAGATCGGTCTTCATCCTCACCCGGGGCTCTGTGAAAGTCGTTGCGACCGTCATGGGCAAGAAGGTGGAACTTGCCGCTCTCCGGGCAAGCGACTTCTTCGGCGAGATCGCATTCCTGACGGGAAAGCCGAGGACCGCAACTGTTGAGACGACGGAGGAATCGGACGTGCTCGAGGTGGCCGAGGAAGACCTCAACGAAATGATCGTCAAGAGCCCGCGGATCAGGGAAGTCCTGCACAACTACCATGAACAACGGGTGAAAAGCACACTGGAAAAAGTCAAGGACGCGTTGTAAAATCTGCTCATGGCTCATGGTTCGTAGTTCGTAGTAAAGTCTGTGCCATGAACTATCAGCGATGAGCTTTTTACCAACAGGAGCTTCTTATGGCATCCGAGAAAGCGCAGCTGATCGATTCGATCCAGAAAAATATCGGCAAGTCCAACTGGAAGGCGGCCATAGCCGATATGGAGAAGCTCTTCGATCTTGAACCAGATCCCATCATCCGGGTAAGGATCGGCGATGCGTACCAGAAACTGAACCAGCTCCTTGATGCCGTGCGCGAGTATGTCTATGCCGCGGACCTCTATGCGCTTAAGGGCGTGATCGTCAAAGCCCTGGCCCAATACAAGCTTGCCCTCCGGCTTGATCCGCAGAACAAACAAGCGCAGGACAAGATGTCGTCGCTTCATTCGAACAAGGCGATGACGGAAAAAAGAGCGGATGTTGCAGAGGAAGGCGCCCCGAAGCCGGCGCACAGCGTTATTCCGCTCTTTGCCGGGTTCACCCGGGAGGAGTTCGAAGATTTTACCAAAATGATGGCCGTTCATACACTTCAACCGGGCCATGTTATCGTGAAGCAGGGAGATACCGGTAAGTCGGTCTATATTGTAGCGAGCGGAACCGTCAAAGTCCATACGATCGTTCCGAGCGGGGAACGGCTGAACCTGGCCGTGCTCTACCCCAATGAGTTTTTCGGCGAAATGTCCTTTCTGACCGGCAAACCCCGGACCGCCACTGTTGAAACTGCGGAAGAGGCGGTCATCCTGGAAGTGACCGAAGACCAGCTGCGCGACCTGATCAATCGAAGGCCGCGGGTCCTGCAGGTCTTGCAGCAGTATTCCAATGCGCGGGAAAAAGGGACGAGTCAGAAGATCCAGTCCAAACAGAAACCAGCCGAACCCGCGTCGTCTGTTCCCGAAACGACCGCCG
>DAIDTZ010000187.1 GCA_027456925.1 Nitrospirota bacterium | reverse complement strand
GTATCAAATACTACAGCCAACAAAGCAGACGCTTCAGAATGTCAGATTTCATTGTCTTGTCTGTCTCTAACAATTTGATTTATTACAATAAGTTATTTCTGGTATGATGGTCTAAACCTTGCAAAAGAACAGTGCCAGGAGGCAGGTAATGCAAATAAAGCATTTCGTTTTTTCGATTTTGCTCCTTTCTTTGCCCATGGCTTCTCTTGCAGAGGAGCCCCTTGTCACGCTCAAAGACCTGGAGCAGGAGGCGCTCAAGAACAACCCCGAGATCCTCATGGCGGAGAAAAGAGTGGAGTCTGCTGACGACAAAAAGTCTCTGGCTTCTGCTCTGCCGGACCCCATGATCGGCTATGCGGTCCAGAACGTCGGGTCGCCGGGCGTGTGGAGTGTTGGCCAGCAGGATATGAGTATGCAGGGCGTGGTCTTTACCCAGGAGATCCCGTTCCCGGGCAAGCTCGGGACAAAAGGCCGCATAGCAGGCAAGGAAGCGGAGCGGACGGAGCAAGGCGCCCGGGAAACGAAGCTCAGGGTGTTGAACAGCCTCAAGAACGCATACTATGAATATTTTCTCGCTTTCAAATCCGCCGAAATCCTGGACCAGACAAAGGAGCTGCTGAAAAATTCTCAGCGTATCGCCGAGACGCGGTACGCAACCGGCCAGGGTATGCAGCAGGACGTCATGCGTGCCCAGCTCGAGGTCTCCATGATCCTGGACCGGCTGACCGAGGAAGAGCAGAAGGAAGAGACGCAGGCGTCACTGATCAACAGCCTCGTGGGCCGCAACCCGCTGGCTCCCCTGGGAAGACCCGATGAGCTTCCGAGGGCGACTCCTTCCGTTACCCTGGATGAACTGGCAGCCATGGCGCTCGACCATTCCCCCGTCTTGCAGGGAAAACAGCGCATGGTGGAGCAAAGCAGGGAAGAACTTTCTTTGAGCCGCAGGGAATTTCTGCCGGACATGGTCGTCTCCGGAGGCTGGTTCACACGGGGCGACAAATCGGACGTCTGGCAGGCAAGCCTGATGTTTAAAGTCCCGCTCTATTTCTGGAACAAGTCAACGGGAGTGAAGGCCGCTTCAGCCGACCTCAGCGCTGCACGCTATGAGTATGATGCCGAGAGGCTTGCGACACTGGCACGGGTGCGCGACCTCTATTCCACGATCAAAACAGCCGAGCATCGCATAGATCTCTACGAGGCGGGGATCATCCCGCAGGCGCGGCTGTCACTTCAATCGGCGACCTCAAACTACCAGGTGGGGAAGAGCGATTTCATATCACTCCTGGAAAGCGAAAACACGCTCTTGAAATACCAGCTCATGGAGCAGGAAGAGCTGGTCAACCTGAACAAGACCATGTCCATGCTGAATGAACTCACCGGAGAGGACCATCATGAGAATTGAGAAATGCGTTATGACTCCAGCCGTCGATGCGCGTGCGGGAAAACCGGCGGAATCAGCGGATGCGGGAAAGAGCAGTCTGCTTCTGACCTTGGTTTTCTTTTTCGCCCTGATTCTTTTCTCTTCTCATGCTTTTGGCCAGGAACACGCAGGTCATGCGGGACCGATACAGAGCCATGCGTCCGGGAGTGCGGGACGGAGTACGGCGACCGTAAAACAGGAGGCCTTGCCGGTCATTACGATCAGCCAGGACAAGGTGCAGCTCATCGGCGTGCGCACGGCTGTTGCTGACTACCGATCGCTGGACAAACAGATCCGCACCGTGGGCAAAGTCGAGCCCGACGAGACCCGTCTCGCTTTCGTGAATACCAAGATCGCGGGATGGGTGAAGAAACTCTATGTCGATTATACCGGGCAGCAGGTCGTGAAAGGCCAGCCGCTCCTGTCGATTTACAGCCCCGACCTGGTGACGGCCCAGGAGGAATATCTTATCGCGCTGCGGTCGGTGAAGTCATCTTTGACCGGGACCGGAGATATGGCCGAGATCGAGGCTTCGCGCAGTGAACTGCTGCAATCGGCGAAGCGGCGGCTTCAGCTCTGGGACATCACGGACCAGCAGGTTGCAGAGCTTGAAAAAACGGGCAAGCCCAAGACGGACATGACGATCGGGGCGCCGCTGAGCGGCATCGTGCTCGACAAGATGGTGCTTGAAGGAGGTTATATCACGCCGGGCATGAACCTTTATAAAATAGCCGACCTTTCATCGATCTGGATCATGGCCGACATCTATGAGTATGAAGTGCCCCTGGTCAGAGTAGGCCAGACCGCACTCGTGACCTTGCCGTACTATTCCGGTCGGAGCTATCGTGCGATCATAAATTATATCAATCCGTCCCTGGACCCGGTGAGCCGGACGGTCAAAGTGCGGCTGGCCATGAAGAATCCCGGACTCCTGCTGAAGCCCGAGATGTTTGCGAATGTCGAGATCATGGTCTCTTCAGGCTCAAGGCTGGCGATCCCCCGCGACGCGGTGATTGATTCGGGCACGCGCCAGATCGTGTACGTCGAGAAAAAGCCGGGAGTGTACGAGATGCGGCTGGTGACTCTCGGCCTGCGAGGAGAGGATTACGTTGAAGTTCTGAGAGGCATTAAAAAAGGCGAGCGCGTAGTTACGTCCGGCAACTTCCTCATAGATTCCGAGAGCCAGCTGAGGTCGGGGGGGTACTAACCGTTCATCGTCCCTAGTTCGGAGTTCATGGAAAAACGGAGAAGAAACGGACGGCGGCATTTTACCTGCTGAACTTTGAACGCTGAACCCGGAATTGAGGTTTCATATCATGTTAGCCAAAATCATAGAAATTTCGGCACGAAATAAATTCCTCGTTTTTCTCCTCGTGGGGTTCCTTACCTTCTGGGGGATCTGGGCGGTGTATCACACGCCGCTCGACGCCATCCCGGACCTTTCGGACGCCCAGGTGATCGTGTACACTGAATGGACGGGCAGGAGTCCGGACCTGGTCGAGGACCAGATCACCTATCCAATTGTCTCGACGCTGCTCGCCGCGCCCGAGGTGCGCGTGGTGCGCGGCAAATCCTTTCTCGGCACGTCCTTCGTCTATGTCATCTTCAAAGACGGTACGGACATCTACTGGGCACGGAGCCGGGTGCTCGAATATCTCCAGGGCGTCCAGGGAAAACTTCCCGCGGGCGTTACCCCGCAGCTCGGCCCCGATGCAACCGGCGTGGGATGGGGGTTCCAGTATGCCCTGGAGGACGAGAGTGGGAAGCACGATCTCTCCCAGCTCCGATCGCTCCAGGACTGGACCCTCAAGTATGCCATAGAATCAGTGCCCGGCGTTTCCGAGGTGGCCTCCGTGGGCGGGTTCGTGAAACAGTACCAGATCATTGTGGACCCGAACCGGCTCGCGGCGTACAAGCTTCCGCTTTCAAGGGTCATGGACGCAGTCAGGCGCAGCAACCGCGACGTGGAGGGAAGGGTCGTGGAGTGGTCTGGCAGGGAGTACATGGTCCGCGGCCGGGGCTACATCCATGACAAGTCGGACATCGAGAAGATCGCCGTGGGCACGAATGAGAAGGGAACGCCCATCCTGCTCCGGGACATCAGCCAGGTCCAACTCGGCCCGGAGATCAGGCGCGGCACCGCCGACTTGGACGGAAAAGGCGAGACCGTGGGCGGCATCGTCGTGGTTCGCTTCGGCGAGAACGTCCTCGACGTGATTGACCGGGTGAAGGCAAAGATCAAAGAGCTGCAGCCGTCTTTGCCCGAAGGGGTCAAGATCGTAACAACCTATGACCGGTCCGAGCTCATCCACCGCTCCGTGGAAACGCTGCGGGATGAGGTGATCAAGCTCGGCATTGCCGTGAGCGTGGTTTGCATCATTTTCCTTTTCCATCTCCCGAGCGCCCTCGTCGTGATCCTGACCCTGCCCGTGGCGATCCTGATCTCCTTCGTCTGCATGTATTACCTCAAGATCAGCTCGAACATCATGAGCCTCTCCGGAATCGCCATTGCCATCGGCGCCATGGTTGACGCCTCTATTATCATGGTCGAGAATGCCCATAAAAAACTCGAAGAGTGGGAAAAGGGCGGGATGGTCCACGGCTCGCGCGTGGATGTGATTATCAACGCCGCAAAAGAGGTTGGGCCGTCGCTCTTCTTCTCGCTCCTCGTTATCACCGTGGGGTTTTTGCCGGTCTTTACGCTTGAGGAACAGGCAGGCAGAATGTTCAAACCCCTGGCGTATACAAAAACGTTTTCCATGCTCTTTGCGAGCTTTCTCGCGATCACGCTGACGCCGGTACTGATGACCCTTTTCATCAAGGGAAAGATCAGGCATGAGGACGACAACCCCATCAGTCACTTTCTCACAAAAATATATCACCCTGTTGCGGACTTTGCACTCCGCTTTCGGAAGTTCGTCATCATCGTTGCGATCATCATTGTTCTGGTCACGGTTTTCCCCTTTAGCAAGCTGGGGTCGGAGTTCATGCCGCCGTTGTACGAGGGCACGCTCCTGTTCATGCCGTCATCGGTGCCCGGCGCCTCCATTACGACCATGAGCGAGGTGCTCCAGGCCGAGGACAGGATCATCAAAGGATTTCCCGAGGTGGAGCGTGTCTTCGGCAAGGCGGGCAGGGCCGAGACACCGACCGACCCGGCGCCGCTCGAGATGATCGAAACCAATGTGACCTTAAAGCCCATGAGCCAGTGGCGGCCGCAGTATAAGAAATGGGAGGACCTTCGCGATGACATGGACAACGCCCTTGCCATGCCCGGCATTGCAAATTCCTGGACCATGCCGATCATCGGCAGGATCGACATGCTCGCGACGGGCATCCGGACGCCGCTCGGCATCAAGATATTCGGCCCCCACCTTGACGGGATCGAGCGTATCGGCCTCGATCTTGAACAGATTCTTCGCACCGTTCCCGGTACGCGCAGCGTTTACGCCGAGCGGGCCAATACGGGCTACTTTCTCGATTTCGACATCAACCGCGACGAAATCAGCAGATACGGCCTCACGATCGAGGACGTGCAGGAAGTTATCGAGTCCGCCATCGGCGGCATGAACCTGACGACGACGGTCGAGGGCCGGGAGCGGTATCCCGTGAACATCCGCTACGGATGGGAACTCAGGAACGATATGGAGAAGCTTAAGCGGGTGCTGGTGCCGGCCATGGACGGCGCCCAGGTCCCATTGGGCCAGCTTGCGGACATCAAGGTAACGCGCGGTCCCGGCATGATCCAAAGCGAGGGAGGCAGGCTGACCGCCGCGGTGACGCTCAGCATTGAAGGAAGCGATTACGGCAGCTACGTGGCGAAGGCCGGCAAGGTGATTGCCGAGAAGATGAAGATCCCCGCGGGATACACGATCCAGTGGAGCGGACAGTACGAGTACATGGAAAACGTCAAAGCAAAGCTTTTTTACGTGATTCCGCTCACGCTGATGATCATTATTGTGCTGATCTATCTTAACACGGAATCGTTCACCAAGACCATGATCGTGCTGTTGGCGGTTCCTTTCTCGCTCGTGGGAACGGTCTGGTTTCTCTATTTCCTGGGCTACCACATGAGCACAGCGGTCTGGGTCGGCGTGATCGCCCTTGCGGGCCTCGACGCTGAGACCGGCATCGTGATGCTGCTCTACCTCGACCTCTCCTATAACCGCTGGCATCAGGAAGGAAGGATCAATTCTTTGCGGGATATCGAGGACGCAGTCATGGAAGGCGCAGTCAAAAGGATCAGGCCCAAGATCATGACGGTTTCGGTCATCCTTGCGGGCCTGGTGCCGATCATGTTCTCCTCCGGCACCGGCGCGGATGTGATGAAGCGCATTGCCGCGCCCATGATCGGCGGCGTGGTGACCTCGACGATCCTGGAGCTCATTATTTATCCGGCAATTTACGTCATCTGGAAGGAAAGGGTGTTGAGAAGACAGAAGGCAGTAGTTAGGAGTTAGGAGTCAGGAGTCAGGAGAAATCATCTCTTCCATGGCTGATTTCCGGATTCGGGACCCCGTATGGCCTCAGTTATGTCGTCGTTATTTCGTCTTCGGTTCCCGCGCAGCGTCGAAACGTTTCAAGTAGTCATCGCAAACCCGCTGCGGGTCGCAGCCGAGGACCTTTGCATACAGCTGGAGGAAGCCCCGCGTATAGGCGCGTACCGGAAGTTTCTGAAAATTTTCCTCTTCGATCAATTCAAGATAGCGAATACCCACCTTGGATATGTCAGCGATATTCCGCAAGCTTAAGCCACGCTGCTCCCGCAGCATCTTGATGGCGGCGCCTGAAAATTCCGCGATGAATTGCGGCACCGGGGCGGCTTCTTCCCGGGTCTTCTGGGGCTCTTCAACGGGAGACGGAAGGGCTTCCGCTTCATTCAGAGAGCGTTTGTCCGAAGGCGAGAGCGCCGGCTGGTCTTGCCTGCGGTCGTAGTTCGACGGCGCAGGCAACGGTTCCGGAAGATCGTTTTGCAGCCTCAATAACGCATCATACCGTTTTCGGTTGTCTTCGTATACCAGGGTGCGGTAGGCGTCCTCGATCCGCTGGTGGATGGCTGCGGTCTCTTCGGAGCTGAACAGCGAGTAGAGTGCGACGGAGTTCGGTTCATAGACCCTCCGGATCCGTTCATAGGCCTTGTGGATATCCTGCGAGCTCGCTGTCGGACTGATTTCCAGTAATTCGTAATAATTCAGATCTTCTATTTTTTTCATCATGGTGACGCTCTCTTTTCAAACCGGACGGACCGGAAAGCCGGACAGGCTGAAAGCTTGCAATTGCTAATACAGCATGCTGGCCGTGAGCTGCTCTTTCCGCAGCAGGTTGTGGACGATGCGTTCGATGCACCGGGACGGACGCGAGTAGGGGTATTCTATGGCCAGCGGCCGCTTGCTCCGGATCGACTGCCAGACGCAGTCGTCGTATTCCACATAGCCCAGGTACTCCACGTTGATCCCGAAATATTTCTGGCAGGCGCTCTTCATCGAGAACCCGATCTGGATGTCGTTCTTGGTTCGCACCTGGTTCACAATCAGTTTGGGCCTGAACTTGAGCACCTCCAGTTCGAGGATCTCTCCTACTTCCCGCTCCATCTGTTTTACCCGCTCGATGAGGTCATAGGGCGTGCGGATGCCCATGGTGTTCTTCTGGTCCATGGCCGCGTCGATGAGGTCCTTGATGTTCTGGCTTGCCACGACCTTTTTGAACCTGCGGTAAAAGGCGCTCTTGATGAACCGATAGGCGTTTTCTATGGCCGTTGGTTCGGGCAATACCACGAGGATGCCGTGGTCCGAGAAAAGAAAAAAGTCGAGGATGTTGAACGACGTGCCCGCGCCGAGGTCGAGCAGGATGTAGTCTGCGTCCAGGGTTTCGAGGTGTCGGAGGAGCCGGGTCTTTTGGGCGAAATTGGGATTGGCCGCATCCAGGAAGTCCTGCGCACCGCTGATGAGGCTTAAGTTCGGAATGCTGGTCTTGATGATCACGTCCTGGATATTTTCGGCGCGCCGGTTCAAAAAATCCGAAAGCGTCATTTCCGGGACGCCGATGCCGAGCGTGGTATGGAGATTCGCGCCGCCCAGGTCCGCGTCAACGAGCAGGACTTTTTTCTTCAAGCGCGCGAGGTGGATGCCGATATTGCCGGTGATCAGGCTTTTCCCGATTCCGCCCTTGCCGCCGCCGATGGCCCAGATCTCTTTCTTACGCAGAGCATCCTGGATTTCAATCATCCCGCAATGTTCTCCTCGGTCGCACCACCCGCAGGTGCCGGTTCCGATCCGATTGCAGCCGATTCCGACGCGTGGTCATTTACCCCGGCTGCCGAGGCTTCGGCCGTGCCGGTTGTTTCAACGGGCACGGTGTCCTCCGAGGACATTTCCTCGTCGAGCGTATCGTCTGCTTCTTCGACAACAGCGACTTCATCCATGACCTCTTCGCCCGCTTCGAGCTCCTGGAACTCCTTGAGCGTCGGGAGGGCTGAAAGGTCCTTCAAGCCGAAGTACTGGAGAAACTCCATGGTCGTGCCGTACATCATGGGTTTGCCCGGCACGTCTTTTTTGCCCACAATCTTGACGAGCCTGCGCTCCATGAGGTTGCGCATGATGCCGCCGATATTCACGCCGCGCAGGGTTTCCACCTCGGTGCGGGTGATCGGTTGCTTGTACGCCACGATGGCCAGCGTCTCGAGCGCAGGCCTCGATAATTTCGACGAGACTTTGACGGCCTTGAACTTCCGTATCCAGACAGCGTTCTCCGGACGAGTCGCAAACTGGTAGCCGCCGGCCACTTCTGCCAGCAGAATGCCCGCGTTCCGCCCGTCATATTCCTGCCTGAGCGCCTGGAGCTGCACCTCGATCCGTTCCTGAGTCACCTCTTCGAAAATGCCCTTGAGCCTGTCCACGGACAGGGGATTCCCTGAAACGAAGAGGAGTGATTCTATTGCCGCTTTCAGTTGCTGATCTTCCAAGTTTTTCTCCTCAAAATGCAGAGAGCATGGCGCATGGAGCATAGGGTTTAAGACATTCTCTTCCTTGCTCTTCGCACTCTGCCCTATGCTTATAACGCCGAAGGATCGCCCAACCTTCCCAGCGCCACCTTGGCGTTCATTTTCACATCGATGTCGGTCGCGGTTTCCATGATCTGCCGTATCCTGGGGACCGCGTCTTTTACCAGTTCAGGGTTCGAGCTGCCGATGTTGCCGATGGCCGCGACTGCGTTCTTGACTGCATTCGGGTGGCCGCTGTCCAGATACTTCATCAACCGCGGCACCAGGCTGGCCACTTCCTTTGGATAGTGAAGACCGATGGCGCCCAGGGCGAAGAGCACGCCGCCGCAGGTCGCCTCTTTTGAGAATTCGAGCACCTCGACCAGCCTGGGCAGGATCCCGCGGATGAGCTCCGGCGCGTTGATGCCGACCTTGCCCAAGGCATGGGCCGCTGCCTCGCGCTCGTCATCATCGCCTGTTTCCAGCATCTGGATCAAGCGAGGGACAGCGTCTCTGACCAGGTCCGTGTGGGCGAAGCCGATGTTGCCGAGGGCATATGCCGCCTCCTGGCGCACGAGGCTCTGCTCGTGGTTCAGGAGCGCCTTCAGTTTGGGCGCTGCCTGAGAAGCAGAATCCTTGAAACTGAAACCGAGGTTGCCGACGGCGTTTGCCGCATCGATCTTGATGAACATATCCGGATCGTCCAGAAGCGCGATCAGGACCGGCAGATGGCGCCGCGTATCGTTCGGAAAATCGAAGCCCACGCGCGACAGAAGGTTCAAGACGCCGGAGCGAACGTCGCCGTTCTTTTCCGCGAGGAGCGCCACGAGATCGCCGATGAGCGCATGGTCGTTATAGACCGCGGTCTCGATATCGCCGAATTTTTTGTCATGAGCAAGGGCTTTGATGTCGGGGTTCATAGAGAATTTTACAGGAGCAAGTTGCAAGTAGCAAGGGTCAAGGAAAACCCATGCTACGTTGACCCTTGACCCTGTCAGTTACTATCCAAACAGGTTTCCCGTGGCCGTGTCTTTGTCCTGCGTATCAGTCACGGATTTCATGATCCTGATGGCGCCGAATTGCTCGACCTGAAAAGCTTTGATGACCCTTGTTTTGATCAGCTCCAGAAGCGCCAGGAAGGTGCCGATCACCTGCGCTTTGGAAGTGCTTCCCTCGAAGAGGTCGGAGAAAAGCAGGCTCTCCGTGGTCTCGAGCCGGGACAGGATCTGGGAAATTTTTTCCGTAATGGAGACAGCCTCGGACGTGATCTCAAACTTGGCATCGGGCACCCGGGCCATGATGTCCTTGAGCGCAGCGAGAAGGTCGAAGAGGTGAAAGTCGAACAGCAGCGGTTCATCGTCCACGCGTACATCGGGTGTGGCTTCGGCGGACCGCGTGTACATCTGCGACCAGGCCTCTTCCTTGTTCTCAAGGGAGCCCGCGGCCTCCTTGAAGCTCTTGTACTCAAGCAACCGGCGGATGAGCTCTGCCCGCGGGTCGACGCCATCCTCGTCGTTCTCCGGTGTTTCGGGCGGCGGCAGCATCATCCTGGACTTGATATGGGTGAGCGTGGACGCCATAACGAGGAAATCGCCCGCGATCTCCATATCGAGGCTCTTCATGAGATCGATGTATTCGAGGTATTGCTGGGTGATGAGTGCGATGGGGATGGAATAGATGTCGAGTTCGTGCTTCTTGATGAGATGCAGCAGAAGGTCCATGGGGCCTTCGAAGATCTCGAGTTTAATCTGATACGACATGGGTGGCTGAGCCCCTCCGTGCATGGGCCGTCCGGGTCCGGCACTGCGAAATTCCTTATATTCTTATAAGGGAAATTAGCGTTATTTGCCCGAAAAGTCAAGAGAAAACGTGTCGGGCGCACAGTTTGAAGCTCCTTGTCCACGGTTTGGGCCGTATCATCAAGGAATCGGATGCTTCCCGGCAAACTGCGTACAGGCGCAGTGCTCTGCACGATGCAGTCCGGGCCCAGCGCTGTCCATTTAGACCGTGGAATTGGTATAATGTTGATAGCAAACAGGGGAGACGACGGATGGCTGCTAACACCAGCAGGTACAAGGAAAAAGAGCTGCTTCTCCTGCTCCGCAAATGGGTCCCGCGCGAACGGGTGCCCACGCGCGTGAAAGTGAAAGATACG
>DAIDTZ010000186.1 GCA_027456925.1 Nitrospirota bacterium | reverse complement strand
TCCTCGTCTGAATAATGATCGAGACATTGGCGGTCATTCCGGGCATGAGCCTGAGGTCCTTGTTGTTCACCTGGATCACCACGTCGTAGGTAACCACGTTCTGGACGGTTATGGGCGCCTGCCTGATCTGCCACACCTTTCCCTCGAACGTGGTATCGGGATAAGCGTCAACGGTGAAATCCACTTCCTGCCCGAGTTTCACGACCCCGATGTCCGACTCCGCCACGTTCGTATCAATCTGCATCTTCGTGAGGTCCTGGGCAATGGTGAACAGCGTCGGTGTCTGAAAACTTGCGGCAACGGTCTGGCCCACATCGACGTTTCTCGATATTACCACACCATCGACCGGGGAGACGATCTTTGTGTAGGACAGGTTCTGCTTTGCGTAATTAAGCGAAGCCCTTGTCTGTTCGATCTGCGCATTGGCTGAGGCAACCATGGCTTTGTCGGTCTGGTAGTTCGTCTCCGCCGTATCCAGGTCGCTTTGCGCGACGAGATTCTTAGCGAGCAGCACTTTGTTCCGCTCAAAAGTCTTTTTATCATTAGCGAGCGCGGTCTGTGCCTTTTCAAGATTTGCCTGGGCCGAGAGGAGATTCGCCTGCGCCTGCTGGACCTGTGATTCAAATGTGGAAGGATCGATTTGTGCGATGATCTGCCCCTTTTTTACCCGGGAGTTAAAGTCAACATAGAGGATTTTTATCGTTCCCGATACCTGGGTGCCCACCTGGACCGTCGTCACGGCGTTGACCGTGCCCGTTGCCGTTACGGTCTGTTGGATTTCGCCCCTTGTCACGGGGTCGGTGCGATACGACGGAGCATCTGCTTTACAGCCGAAGATCAGCACTGTCAGGATGGTCATGGTAACAATACCGCGACAAGTTGTCATGCGTCTTTTTTTCATAGTATCACCTTATCCGATTTCAGGTCGTTCCTCTCGTGTCCGAAAGATAGCCAGCTTGCCGAACCGCTGCTGGAATGAATCCAGGTACGTATAGATGACGGGCGTTATGTAGAGGGTGAGGAACTGCGAGAAAACGAGGCCGCCGACCACAGCCAGGCCCAGCGGCCTTCGCGCCTCGGCGCCTGCGCCCAGGCCGAGCGCAATGGGAAGCGTGCCCATGAGAGCAGCCATGGTTGTCATCATGATCGGACGGAACCTGATCACCGCTCCTTCATAGATTGCGTCCTGCGCTTTCTTTCCTTCCTTGCGCTCCGCTTCAAGCGCGAAGTCGATCATCATGATGGCGTTTTTCTTCACGATCCCGATAAGCATGATGACGCCGACGTATCCGTAAATATTCAACTCCATGCCGAAAAGCAGCAGGGTCAAAAGCGCTCCCACGCCTGCTGCGGGCAGGCCGGATAGGATGGTAAACGGATGGATGAAACTTTCATACAGGATGCCCAGCACGATATAGATCACCAGGACCGCCAGGATCAGGAGCAGGAACAGTCCCTGCGTGGACGACTCGAACGCCTGCGCTGTGCCCTGGAAGCTCGTCGTGATCGAGGCGGGCAGCGCCGCCTTCGCCGCCTTGTCCACGAGGGCCACGGCTTCGCTCAGCGATGTTCCCGGCCTGAGATTGAAGGATATCGTCACGGCAGGCAACTGGCCCAGATGGTTCACGAGGAGTGGGCCCGTGGCAACCGATCGTTTCGTGACCGCATTGAGCGGCACAAGCTTTCCGGACGATGAACGTATGTACAGCATGGAGAGCGAAGCCGGATCAGCCTGAAACCGGGGAAGAAGCTCCATGATCACCTGATACTGGTTCGTCGGCGCCAGGATCGTGGACACCTGCTGCGCGCTGTAGGCCATGCTGAGAGCGCTCTCGATTTGTTGGGCCGAGACGCCAAGTGCCGCAGCCTTGTCACGGTCAAGGTCGAGGTTCACCTGGGGGTTCTTGATGAGCAAGTCGCTCGTGACATCCTGGAGCTGCGGGATCGCCCTCAGTTTCGCTTC
>DAIDTZ010000185.1 GCA_027456925.1 Nitrospirota bacterium | reverse complement strand
CACGCCCACGTGCTTCATGCAGGCCAGGGAGCGCACGCCCGAGAGAGCGCCGCCGATGGCCACCTCAAGCGCCACCTTCTCGTTCACCGACCATTCTGCGTGGATGCCTTCTTCGCAGGAGAGCGTTTCGAGCACCTCGGTGCTCGGCGTGCCGGGGTAGGCAGCGGCAAGCTTGCCGCCCGCTTCGATGAAGCCCCGGGCTATGGCTTCGTTGCCGGAAAGGATTGCTTTTTTCAAGTTAAAAACCTCAAAAGGTTTCTCACGCGGAGGCTTTGAACTGTCATTTGGATCTATTGTCAATGACCCGTTTGGCCTTGCCTTCGCTCCGCTGGATGGTGTTGGGCGGCCGGAGCGTCACTTCGGCGCTCACGCCGATGATGTCCTTCACGTTCTTCTGGATCTCGCGCTTCAGGTGAATGAGCTCTTCTTCTTCCTGGACAAAAGCCTTCAGGTCCGTGGAAAGCACCTTGGTCGCCATCGCTTCCATGAACTTCGTCGTCACTTCCACGTTCACGTTTATCTCATCGAGCCGGCCCTTGCGGTTCACCTCGATGATATAGTGCGGAGCAACCTCCTCGGACCGGAGCAGGACCGATTCGACCTGTGACGGGAACACGTTCACGCCGCGGATGATGAGCATGTCGTCGGCGCGGCCGCGTACGCGCTTCATGCGCACGAACGTCCGGCCGCACTTGCATTTCTCGGGGTTCAGGCTCGTGATATCGCCGGTGCGGTAGCGGATGAGCGGCATGGCCTCGCGGGACATGCTCGTCACCACGAGCTCGCCTTCCGATCCATAGGGGAGCGGCTCGCTGGTCTCGGGGTTGATGATCTCGGGATAGAAGTGGTCCTCGTTCAGATGCAGGCCGTTCTGCGCCTCGATGCATTCCGACGAAACGCCGGGGCCGATGACCTCTGACAGGCCGTAGATGTCGATGGCTTTGATCCTGAACCGCTCCTCCACCTCGCGCCGCATCTCGTCGGTCCAGGGCTCGGCGCCGAAGAGGCCGACCCGAAGCTTGATCGTGTCGAGGCTGATCTTCATCTCGCACATGACGTCGTAGATATAAAGGGCAAAGGAGGGCGTACAGGTGAGCGCCGTGCTGCCGAAGTCCTGCAAGAGCATGATCTGTTTCTGTGTGTTGCCCCCCGAGATGGGGATGACGGCGGCGCCCACGCGCTCGGCGCCGTAGTGGGCGCCCAAGCCGCCGGTAAACAGGCCGTAGCCGTAGGCGTTCTGGACCACGTCCTTGTTCGTAACGCCGGCGCAGGTAAAGGTCCGGGCCATGACCTCGGCCCAGAGGTTGATGTCGTTCCGGTTATAGGCAACGACCGTGGGTTTTCCCGTCGTGCCCGACGAGGCATGAATGCGGACAATGTTGTCGAGCGGCTCGGCAAAGAGACCGTAGGGGTAGTTGTCGCGGAGGTCGGATTTTTTGGTAAAGGGGAGTTTGGTTACGTCCTGGATGTTCTTGATGTCCGAGGGCTTGATCCCCTTTTCGTCGAACTTCTTTTTATAGAACGGGACGCGGGCATAGACGCGCTCGCAGACTTTTTGCAGACGCTCGCTCTGCAGCTTTGCCAAATCCTGACGGCTCAGGGTTTCTTCCGGATTCCAGGGCATACGCGGCTCCTCCGTGATATGATTGCCGGCGCGGATAACCTGCCGCGCTGGAGCGTAAACGTCGGCATTATAAACCAGATTGAACGGTTTTGTAAATATAAATTGGAGCCCCGCAGCAGGCTTCATCTTGCCTGTTGAGCCGGAAGGGGAAAGTTTGCTATAATGGCGGCGCCATAAGAGCGCCGGAGGCACAGAAGGTTACGGATTTTTCTCCGCGCCTTTACCGGCACCCGGCGTTTACGAGTGCGATAGTGCGAGTGCAGGGCGAGCCTCGGCGGTAAATAGCTTTTTCGTCAATTATCAGGAAAGGATTATTCATGGATATCACCAAAAAATTTATCGAGAAGGACAATTTCGCAAAGCACTTGGGCGTTGAAGTGCTCGACTATTCGCCTGGAAAAGCGAAGGCAAGAATGGCGCTCAAAGACCATCACTTGAACAGCGCGGGCACCGTGCACGGGGGCGCCATTTTTTCGCTCGCCGACGCCGTTTTTTCCGTGGCATCCAATTCCCACGGCACCCTCGCCATGGCAATCAACGTGAGCATCTCCTTCTTCAAGGCAATAAAGACCGGCGCGCTTGTCGCCTCGGCGGAAGAAGTATCGATCAACCCCAAGCTCGCAACCTACCTGATCACGGTCCAGGACGAGGAAGGCAACAAGATCGCCCTGTTCCAGGGCACGGTGTACCGGAAAAAGGAGCGCCTGGAAGAGGTACTTAAATAGCATTGTGGCCATACTGAATTTTTTAATGACAACTCACTATTGACGCACTCGTAAAAAGTCAGAAAAGCCGTCTTTGCGAGCGTAGCGAAGCAATCTCGTAGTTCGTATCTGCCTGATAAATCGAGATTGCCGCGTCGCTCCGCTCCTCGCAATGACGGCACTGGGGATTTTTTACGAGATCATCACTATTGAATGATGTCTATGCAACGATTTCACACGGGAACGCCATGAGTGGACATACCGGCACAAACCTGCGCCCAACGTAGAAAAAAATATAAGAAGTGTTGCGGGTAAGATGCTTTCCCGGGTTCATCTCTGTTAAATATTTACCAATTTTGCCGCGTTTTTTTCTTTTTCATTTTTTTTGAACATGCTATATTCCCTGCCATGACTGGTCCCAAGCCGTCATCTCTTCCCTTCCACTACGCATGGGTCATCGTCGCGACCGGCACGCTCTCGATCGCCGCCTGCCTGGGCTTCGGCAGGTTCGCGCTCGGCATGCTGCTGCCGTCCATGGCATCGTCGCTCAAGCTTTCCTATTCCCAGATCGGCTTTATCAGCACCGGAAATTTCATCGGTTATCTGGCGGCGGTCTTGTTCTGCGGCAGGATCGCGGGAAAGATCGGTTCCCGGCGGCTTATCGTGGGCTCGCTGGTCGTTATCGGCGTTTCGATGGCGCTCATCAGCAGGGCCACCAGCTTTCCCGTTGTTCTGGCCCTCTATCTGATCACCGGCATGGGAAGCGGCGCTGCGAACGTGCCGGTCATGGGGCTCATCGCAGCCTGGTTCGACCGGACGATCCGGGGCCGCGCTGCCGGGTTCGTGGTCATCGGAAGCGGGTTCGCGATCATCATTTCGGGCAAGCTTATTCCCTACGTGAACGGGATTGTCGGACCGGAAGGCTGGAGGACCAACTGGCTGCTCCTGGCAGGTGCGGTAACCGTGATCGCGGCCGTCGCCCACGTCTTCCTCAGGAACAAACCGGAGGACAGGGGGCTTGCACCGTTCGGCAGCGACGGCGCCGCCGCGGCGCCCGCATATCAATCCAAAGCAGCAAGAAAAAGCATCTACCGGAACAAGACGCTCTATTTGCTCGGCGCGATCTACTTCCTCTTCGGCTATACTTACGTAATCTATGCCACGTTCATCGTGACGACGCTCGTCAAGGAGCGCGGGTTCTCGGAGGCGATCGCGGGAAACTTCTGGTCCTGGGTGGGATTTTTAAGTCTTTTTTCCGGGCCGGTCTTCGGCACGCTCTCGGACAGGCTCGGGCGGAAGACGGGCTTGGTGATCGTGTTCTCGCTCCAGGCGCTTTCCTATCTTCTCGTTGCCGCAAACCTGCCGCTGCTGTTTCTCTACTTCTCCATCGGCTTCTACGGCATCGTGGCCTGGTCCATCCCCTCGATCATGGTCGCGGCCGTGAGCGAATACGTGGGCGTGGACAAGGCGCTGGCCGCCTTCGGCTTCATCACCTTCATCTTCGGGCTCGGCCAGATCACCGGTCCGTCGATCGCCGGCGTACTGGCGGAAAAGACCGGCAGCTTCTCCTCCAGCTTCTTCATGGCAGCGGCCTTTGCCGGCGCTGCGATCCTTCTCACTGCTTTTCTGAAAAAACCGCAGGTCCCCGCACGAGGACTTTGAGCGCCATCATTACAGGTTAAAGGTGAGCACGAATGACTTGCCCGTGTCTTTTTCGATGACCTGCAGCCTCAGCGTTTTTGCCGTCTTCGCTTCAGCAGGGAAAAAGATGAACCCGTAGGCGAGCGTATTGGGTGCGATGGATTTTGTCTGAAGTGATTTTTGCTGCAGATCGTCGATGATGTCGTGCCGGGCATCATCGGCATTATACGCGTTCGCGCCTCCCATCACTGCGCCGCCTGCCGCGCCAACGGCCGCTCCCTTGCCCGTGGTCTCGACCACGTTCTGGCCGGAAAGGATGCCGATGGCCGCGCCGATGGCCGCGCCCGCCGCAGCACCGAGAAAGCCCGAGTGGGCCGCTTCGCTGAAGGTCTCTTTCGTCTGAGCGTACTTCGTCGCCCGGTCATAGGCCAGGTTCCTGCTCAAGACAGGCCAGAGGTTGCTCTGCTTGTCCTCGAGGAACGTCTGGGCGCCGTTGACCTCGAGGGGGTGCGGGCCCTTGTTGTCGATCACGATCTCCACCGGCAGCATGCCGGCGTTGATGACGTCGAACCCGAAATTATCCTTTGCTTCTTTCGCGTCCGTAAACGCCCTCGCGCCGATCACGGCGCCGCCGACCTGCTGCGCATTCGGGTACGCGCTCGGCAGTTTGAACGGCAGCGGCTTTGCAACGTAGCTCGTGGAGCAGGCGGCAACGGCGAATAGAACGCCTGCCGCGATCATCCGGTAAATGCGGTTACTGTTTTTCCCTCCCATTGCTTCCTCCTTCCGTTCAATGCTGATCCATGGTTTAAGCCCTTTGTGGGAATATAAGGCCCTTCCCATAAAAATTATATCACCGATTCTTTCGTGTTCAAAAGTGCTGTATGAAATAAGGACGTTATGATATATTAGTACGAGAAAAAATA
>DAIDTZ010000184.1 GCA_027456925.1 Nitrospirota bacterium | reverse complement strand
ACCAAAGCTCATGAAAGGGAGTCAAGGAAAACTTTTACTATTTTCCACTTGACTTATTCTAAAATTACAATTATAAGCAGGCATTGAGACATAGGTAAACAAGCCTCCCCTGATAATGCCCTCTGATGCTTTTATGAAAAGCGAAAGGCGGCATTTTTTTATTGACAAAAAAACGTCATTTCATTATCCTTTTTATCCCATGTCATATCGTTATCATATCGTTACTTTTTGAGGAGGATACAGTGTATATCGATCAGCCGTTACGGCACTTCATGGACAAGCTTGCAAGCAAATCTCCTGAACCGGGAGGTGGAAGCGTTGCGGCCCTTACCGGCTCGCTGGGAGCCGCATTGGTAAGCATGGTATCCAATCTGACGCTGGGGAAGGAAAAGTACAAGGACGTCCAGCCGCAGATCGACGCGCTGCTGAAGGAATCCGAAAAACTTCGCGCGGACATGCAAGACCTGATTCAGAAAGACACCGAGGCATACGGCGCCCTCTCCGAAGTTTACAAGATGCCGAAGACGAGCGATGCGGAGAAGGCCGCGCGCACCGCAAAGATGCAGGAAGCGCTTAAAAAAGCCTGTCAGGTCCCTTTTGAAATCGGCCTCAAGTCCCTCGAAGTCGCAAAGCTCGCCGAACGGGCGGCCGATATCGGCAATGTCGCGGCCGTAAGCGACGCCGGCGTGGCAGTGCTCCTTGCCCAGGCTTGCGTTCAGAGCGCGGCGCTCAACGTGAAAATCAACGTAAACAGCATCAAAGATGACGCGTTTAACAGAGATACGTGGACGCGGATGCAGCAGGTGATGACGCAGGTTGCCGCGCTTGAGAAGTCCGTGATGGAAACAACGTACAAGAAAATGGGAGGATAAGCTAAGGGTCATGTAGCATGGGGCAAGGGTCAAGGAATTCCCCTTGTAACGATTCGCTGCTTTCCCTTGCTGCTTGACCCATGACCCTTGACCCTTTTTAAAGGAGAAACCATGGCCGCAAAATTACTGACAGGGAAAGAAGTTGCGCAAAAGATGGACCAGGACATCCAGAAGGACGTCCAGGCACTCAAAACAAAGGGGATAAATCCCGCGCTCAGGATCATGATCGTGGGCGATGCCTCGGATTCGGTATTTTACGCAAACAGCGCCAAAAAGATGGCCGAGAAGAACGGCATTATGTGCGAGATCGAACAGTTGCCCGGCACAATGACCCAGGATGAGTTTGTCAACATCCTCAAACAGCGGAACGCGGACCGGAACATCCACGGCATCATCGTCATGCGTCCCTTCCCGAAGCAGATAAGCGAAAACGTTGTAAAATACGTGCTTTCTCCCGAAAAGGACGTTGATTGTTTCAACCCGGTGAATGCCGGCAAGATCATGGCAGGCGATATGACCGGTTTTCCGCCGGCTACGCCGCAGGCCGTCATGGAGATGCTCCGTTTCTATGAGATTCCCATGGCCGGCAAAGATGCCGTAGTCATCGGCCGGTCCATGGTAGTGGGCAAACCAATGTCCATGCTGCTCCTCGCTGAGAACGCCACAGTCACCGTCTGCCATTCCAAGACCAAGGACCTGCCAGGGGTATGCAAGCGGGCCGATATCGTCGTGGCGGCCATCGGCAAGGCAAAGATGATCACTGCGGACTACATCAAAGCGGGCGCGACCGTGATGGACGTTGGCATTAATCCGGAAGGCGACAAGTTCGTGGGCGATGTGAACACAGATGCGGTAAAGGAAACAGCGAGCGCGATAACGCCGGTACCCGGCGGCGTTGGTACGGTTACGACACGCGTTTTGTTAAAACATGTGGTAAAAGCAGCAAAATTGCAGAATCCGTAACAACAGAGGACAGAAGACAGGCTCGCAGAAGTCAGACTGAATCCCGCGACTTGCAATCCCCCGGCTCCTGCCGGGGGTAATGCGCCGTAGTCCGCACCCTGCATTCGCGGCTAGCGCTCATAAACGCTGGGTGCAGGCGGGAGGTCGCGTTGTTAAAGGGAGCCTCCGGCTTCTGCCGGAGGGGGCTCCACTAAAAATTTCCTTATCTGTCACCTGCTTGCTGTCTTCTTACTTCTTTCTTCTTACTTTTGCCTTATTTTCTTGCTACCGTTTCTCCAACCGCCTTCACCAACTCCGCTATCCGGTAAGGCTTCTGGACGAATCCAGCGGCTCCCAGTTTCAGCAGATCATCAGCATCCTGCTCCCGACTGTAGCCGCTCGAAATGATCACTTTCACGTTTGGATTCACGGCGCGCAGCCGGTGAAAAACCTCTCTGCCGTCCATGCCCGGCATAACCACGTCCAGCACAACCGCGACAATCTCATTTGATCTCCGGTAAAACAGGTCAATCGCTTGCTCTCCGCTGCTCTCCAGCAGCACCGTATAGCCGAACCGCTGGAGAATGTCCCGGGCAAGCTCCGCGACCATCATTTCATCATCAATCACCAGGACAATCCCAAATCCTTGATGCAACTCCCCCCCTCTAATTGCACGTCGTTTTCTCGTGTTGCACCAAAAAAACCCCGGAGGATTGTTCCTCCGGGGTTCGTACGAGTTATGCTATGAGCACCAGCATGGTGCGCATATTTTAGAACTTGAAGGCGAGAACGCCCTGGATGCCGGTTGCGGCGTCTTTGCCCATGCCATCGCCTGGGTCAAAGTAGCCGAGGTCCCAATTCCAGGCAACGTTCTGATACAGCTGCCATGCAATGTTCACGTCAAGCTCGGTGCCGACGTTATTGGTCGTTCCCGAACCGGTCTTTACATTGGCAATCTTCTCAGTTGCCATCAGGTACCAGAGGTTGGCGCCGATGTTCAGGCTCTTTGCTGCGGCAAACGTCGCGCCGACATTAAGTGCCGTAGTGTTGGCAAAACCGGTGTGCGCTGCACCTGCAGCAGTCGCAAGCTTATACTCATACAGGAACGTATAGTGCGGGTCGATGTCGAGGAAGTTTTTGTATCCATCGTAATTCTTGCTACCGATCTTGTCACCCGATCCGCGGGCAACAGTAAAGTTAAGGGTAACAGGATCGATCGGCATTTTGCCTTGGACTACGACCTGATTGCCGCTAAACTTGGCATCATTGCCTTTAGCTTTTCCTGCCTGCAGGTCGACTTCGGCCGAGAGAATAACAGGGCCGGTTTTGCCGTTGAAATTCAAGCCCAGG